>NZ_JAENGN010000015.1:0-136078 GCF_016533505.1 Parapedobacter sp. ISTM3
AAAAAAAAGCCCCGCTTCACAGCGGGGTCTTTCCATTTAACCAAACCTAACAAAATGAATGCTGCTCTATGTTTCTTTTTACATCAGCAAAAGTAGGGTCGACATATTATCCCTCAATTAAATCGGGATTAATTTATTATCAATCCGCTTGCTTCTCCTGCCGTTATCCGTGCGCGATGCGGGTCTCATCCGAGGCGGATCTCAGGATTTCCCAGATCCGCCTCGGATGAGACCCGTATCCAGTCCGCATTACGGTAGAAGAAAGGGTGGAGAAAGGCGGACGGTTTATTTCTGCTTCTTATCTAGGCGGCGCGGACTTTGCGAACCAAGCCGATGGGGACTTCGGCTACATTGGCTGCCCGCTCATCGGATAAGCCAAGTTTGACAATAAGATTCACCAGATTGCTCTTCCATTTTTCAACACCTTTCTTCTCGCTCCGCTTCTTTTCAGTCTCGATTAACAATTGCTCAATTCCTATGGTATCACTGCCTCTGGTAAGTTGTTATTTTTCCATTTCAAAATAGTGTTTGTTTCCTTGAATTCAAAATTTACGTAATAGGTCATAAAGATAACCAGTGACCTAATTTTGTCCTTTGGGATATCCCAGCAGAGCATAGCATACATCAGGAGACGTTTGGTTTCCAGCAACACGTTGTCGCGCTCACGCCGGTCTCCAATCCTTTTCCCTACAAAGGCTGCCTTGGCTACCCGAATATCGTTTGCATCTATTCTATCATATGTCAAATAGAAACCTGCACCTGACCCGTGGGCAATGTGAATCCCTAATTTCATCACTTCTAATTCACGACACGATTGCCTTTTCCTGACAGCAAATTTGCAGTCAACAAAAACAAAAATGGCCCCCGAGAGGCCAATGGTTGTTTTCTATTATGTTTTATACAACGCTAATTATTGGACGTGGGTAATTCCTATGGCTAATAAAAATGTTCAAAAGGTTGTGGACAATAATCTAGCGGACGACCCGTATGTGGCGTAAAGTCAAATGTCGTCAGGTCAACCACTTTAAAGATAACTCTTTCTCTCGAATCCTCCAATGGATAATTCGGATCAATGATTTCGTAATGAATTTCTATTCCGATCTTTGGATGGTTTAACCTGGTAGGGAAAGGGTTATAATTATCAGTTATCAAGGGATGGATATATCTTCCATAGGTGATTTGCGCATCATCAATATCTCGGCGTCTGTCAGCGTTTACAGGTAAGCTATGTGGACTATCGCCAGTGACCCCGCCATTTAAACTTGCATCAGCCCATTGCAAAAAATCAAAAGAGTTATATTCACTGCCTAGTCCAATTTCCGATATAATATTATTGACTAAGTATGTATCGAACTTGACGAGTTTGACTTTTCCAAGCAAGTCTGGATTATGATAAAATGCATCAACGAATTTGTCAAACCTAAAAGCTGTATTATACGTAAACAAGTGCAAATCTCTCATTCGATAAAAATAACAACCCATATCATACAGAGTTCCCCTAGCAAACAAATGAAACCGATCCGGCGCTCCAATTAACCCTGTGTCATATTGGTATATCGGTCTATATCGGTTAGCTGTCAACGGCGCTTTTGGGTCTTGATGAAATTGAATGCTATATAGATTATTTGTAATCGTAGCTGTCCCCGTGGTTTGAACAATACCTGAATACTGGTAGACAGTCTGTGTTGCGACTGTTGACTTCTTTCCACCGGAAAAAGATCTAATTAACCCCACAACGCTTTGTACGACACCTACTGCAGCTGCTACCGTCCCAACCACTGATTGAGGAGCAACGTTTCCTCCTGATGCTGCCTCACTTTGGACAACATATTGACTGGCTGACTTATTAGAATCTCGCTTCCCCAGTAGATCGTTAATAGCATCCAAAAGCGATTTTGTGGAACCAATATATTCATAACCCTTCGTCATGGCATTGTGAAAATCCGAAGTAACGCCTGCCCCTCCCACCGAAGATCTCGCGTTCAACGTAGAGAAATCCGTTCCTAGTGCTAAATCTGCTTGGCTCGCCCCGTATACAGTCAATTTCAATTCGCTGTATTTGGTATCATAAGTCATCACAAAATCAAAATTTAACCACGTATCTGAAGCATCCTTCTTGGTCACAACGATTTGTTTGGTACTTGGGTTGGTATTGTTCTTTACAAATTCGTCCGTAGGAGCAAAAAAGGAAAGCGACGCATTGTAATTAGCTGCGTTGTTAAAACCCAACTCCGCTACGTAATAGGTCTTCGAAGGTTCGCCTTGATTACGAACCCTATAATTATAAACGAAGAAGCGCAACACGCCTGAATATTTATTGTACAATGCGAAGAAAGGAGTTTGCGTTGGCCGTTCGGGGGTACCAAAGTCTTTTAAATATAACACCCAACCTAATTCGGGACGGTAGTCCCTATCTTCATTGTTTGCGGGATTACCAGCAGTAAACCAAGGCAAAGTTACTTCCACACTACTGACGGGCTGGTTATTCGCTCGCTGACCATAATAAATTTGTGTTGTTGTGACATTCGGATCAGAAAAATTCCAGTTTGCATCAAGATTGGGATCATTGGGGTCCGTAATGGACAGCGGAGCTATATCCAAACTTAAATCTTCTTGAATAACATCAAGGCGATCAAACTTTTTTTGACAAGAGCCTAGTAACAGAAGCCCCGACATTGCGAGGAAAAATACATTTCTTTTCATAGTTCCAATACTTATTTGTCGTCTTTAATTTATGCACACTACTTGACTTTTATGTAAAATATTAGTAAAGAAAACTTGAATTTTGAACGCACTCAAATTACCCTTATAGTAAAGCTTTTCCAAACAAGAAGATATTCTATCCTTTAAAAAACAGCGAATCGGCACGAGAAACCGCTACGAATACGTTATATGTCACAACCTAAGCGGAATAGTTTCTTACCCCGAGACAAATGGAAAGTTACTTTTAATCAGCGTAGGAAATACTGTTTAGCACCATGTATCAAATACGTTGCCTGAAGAGTGCCAATACCACATTGGCTTCTATCAACCATTTATTATCGCTGACAGACTCGCCCTTGATTGATCCGTCCGTCGGTCCAATGCAACGAAATTACAATTCGGACACATGGTAATGTGAACCACCTTCCAGTTGCGCATCTCCGATTTCCGCAAGTAAAAGATCTCACCAGCCTGCGACACTTCGAAGAAGAGGACGGGATAATTCGCATCACCTCTCTCAGTTGAATCATCCTTCCAGTAGTATTACATAAAGACCTTGTTTTCTCCGTCTACCGGAACAAACCGTCCAATCGAGTGTTTTCCCGGCACACAAAGTTCCAAGTCTCGCATTCGGTCAGGTCATTTGGAGAAAGCCAGCAATGTTATCATTGAATTTCTCACATGATACCCATGCAATGGTACTTAATGGGGTCAGTACCTCAAAAAGCCTGTCTCGTTTTCTCATAATTCGTGTTTACTGGTAAACGAAGACAACCACAATAATGGACAATCTCAATAACTTTTTATACGATCCACTGATGCTTGGAATACAATAAAAAATACAAGTAAACAGCAAGTAACAAAGACACAAAAAAAGCTGTATCAAAGTAAAATGATACAGCCACTTAACCCATCTCTATTCACCAACTAAAAGCTCCAGCTATATCCCAAGCTGAAATTTCGGCCGGGGTTCCTAAACTGGAATGCTTGTTTAGCTGCCCCATAGGATTCGTATAAGCTTTCTCGATTATCATCCAAAATATTCTCTACTTTTACACTTATCGTCCCCCTTTGACTTCCGAGTTTCTTGGAAAAATTGAAATTTAAACTATGAAAGGGTTGTACGTATACATCGGGGTTTTGTGCGAGTCCAACCACTTCTAATGTCTTCCCCTGAACATTGTAAAACAGCCCAGTTTCCAAGCCGATATCACTATTATTGTAATTCAATCCTGCGTTGATCAAGTAAGGAGATTGCCCCTGTAGTTGTCTGGTATCATCGATAACTTCGCCTTCCCGAGCAAACATCAAACGCGAATCATATTCCATACCTAACCCTTTGCTCATGGCGATACGCGACTCAATAAAAGACACATTTACATTCACACTTAATTTTTCCAAGCCATCGGAAATAAAACCTAGATTTTTTCTTCCTTCTAGCTCGACACCGAACACATCGGCTTCAGGCGCATTTCTAGGTGTCACATTAGTTGGGGCGATATTGGAATAAGCAACCAACTCGATGGGATCTTTAAATCGCTTGTAAAAACCGCTTAAAGCAAACAGTTGTGCGTTGTCGCCAAAAAGCTCATAACGTACATCGATATTATTGATATACGTAGGTTTCAAATCTAAATTTCCTAGAAATGTAAGATCAGTAAGCAGGTCGGCAATTTGTACCGGTGATATTTCCTTAAACGTAGGTCGTGCGGTAGTACGGGAGTAAGCGACCCTTACGTTACTTTGAGCAGTCAACGCATAAATCAAGTTAGCTGAGGGAAACAGATCTAGCTTCTCGATGGTCTTTTCATTGTCGTAATTTATAGTACCGGTACTGTTCTGCCCTGTTAGCAGAGATGTAAATTGCTCAGCCCGAAGGCCAATGACAGTCCTTAATCGGTCGCCTATCTTTGCTTCATTAGATACATAAATTGCTGCAGTTAGTTGCGTAGCGTCAAATGTGTTCGCCGGCTGAAAATTCCCGCGAACAAAGTACCCCGAATTAGTCTCCGGTGTCCACACATTTTCGTCTGCTAATATTGCGTTTGGATCGCCATTCAAGTCTCCTGTACTCACGGCCCTATAAGCTATGTTATAGCTTTGAATCGAATAATCCCGTTGCTTGTAACTATATAAACCACCGAATTTGAGTGAAGCTCCTTGGGCAAACAATTGGTACTTTTTCGTAAAGTCTAGTTTTCCCACCAAATTCATCTCATCTAAATCTCGCCAAACCCGATTGGGAAATCCAGCATCTGAGCCAATAGTATATCCATTACTTCCCACAATAAATGTAGTTAACCGCACATCTTTATCATAAACTTTTGCTAAAGTCGGCGACAGTTTCCATTCGGTTGTAAATGAAGCATCTGAATTTGTATGTTTGCCTCCCAATTGCAAATTCGAAACCGAACGTTGTGTATATTCTAGATTGTTTTTAACTACGTTAATCACATTGGAAATCTCAGTACGCTGATCGAACAATGCTGCACGGCTTTCGCCATTTTGTATATGCAGCAAATTAAGCACGTATTTAGATCGCTCTGTCTTGTAAGATATGCCAGCCAATACCGAGCCCAGCACCCCCCGCACCCCCAGATCCCCCCACCTTGTCCGATCAGAACGGAGTTCGAGCTCACTATTATTCTCGGGCTTTTGATAAACACCATTCCTAAATCCTTCATAGAAAGTAGTCGTGTTTTTATATTCGATGGACGCGATAACTCCTAATTTATTGACACCGATATTGTATTGATTACCATAGTTAGCTCCTATACTAAAATCTGCAAAACTATTTTGCCGGTCTGCCGCCATAATCGGATTAAAGGAACGTGTTATGCCTTCCAACGTGCCATTATCACCTGCAGGGCTCGGAATGGTCATGCTCGACGAAATCGGCAATTTCCTAGTTCCATCATCAAACCCCAGAAAATCTGTCCCACCACCGGCATAACTCAAATAGTTGTTTTTAAAATGCATATCTGGATTGAATCCACCGGAAATTGATATATTAAACTGCCGTTGCGTTGGAAAATCCTTCGTTACAACATCGACTACACCTCCCGTAAAATCAGCAGGAAGCTCAGCAGACGCCGATTTGACAACGACAATATTTTCCAGAATGTTAGTTGGAAAAATATCCATTTGAACAGTATTCTTATCTGGATCGAGCCCCGGAATATCCATTCCATTCAGAATCGATTTTGTATAACGATCGCCTAACCCCCGCACATAAACGAATTTACCGTCCTGAATAGAAACTCCTGGGACCACCCGCACAGCGGATGCGATACTACTTGCCCCGCTACGATTGATACTCTGCAACGACAATCCATCCATTAATGTCGATGCATTACGTTGCATGTTTAACAACGAAATCTCTGTATTTTGCCTAGCTGTAGTAGTAACGACAACCTCCCCCAACATATCTGCACTTACCACCATTGCGACATCTAAATGAACAACGTCTCCCGCTTTGACCTCAACAGACTCAACCTCTTTGGTTTCATATCCGATAAAAGAATAAACGATGGTATAGATACCTGGTGCGAGTTCAAGCGAATAATCTCCCTCAAAATCGGTCGCTACTCCAATAGTTGAACCCTTCACTGCAACACTCACACCCGAAAGGTTTTCGGTAGTTCCGCTTTCCGATACGGTGCCAACAATACGTCCTTGTTGAGCAAACAACATAGACGATAAACATACATTCCCAAATAAAAGGAACAAAATTCTTTTTAACATATTTCGGTTTGGAAAAACTATTTTTTTAAAAGAATGTCCATCCCCTTAAAAGATTTGGAGATGGACATGCTTTTCATTTATTTTTAACTGATAACTAGTATGCGCCCTTGCTCGCAGCGTATGTCCAAGAGAACACTGAAAGATTTGCACCTACAGATGCTTCGTCTGCTGAAGTAATAGCCGTCACGTTGTTTGTAAATTTGGACGCTGACGCTGCGGGAAGCGCCACTCTGTCGTTTGCGGCGATAAGACCATCAATAGTAGCACCCTCCGCCAATACCACCTCCCAATTAGAAAAGGCGATCCGATCATTTACAAGTTCAGCTTGAGAGTCAGCACCGTTCACACGTACCCAAGCATTAGCATTGACGCCGTGCACCAATATGTTATTCAAATTACATAGCACTCCATCACGAAGGTCTGCAATGATATCGCTTTCACTATTTCCAATAACGGTAACATTTTCTATGGTGAATGGAGCCGTAGTTGGAAGCGTTTCACCTTCTGGACCATCAAGCTCCAACGCAAATCCAGGTTCAGATCCTCCTTGAATGACCACCGCATTTGAAATGGTTCCGGAGTATGCCTGATCAACATCCAAACCATCATCCTGTTGTGCCCAAACCAATAAATTCGATGCATTGACGGTACCACCAAACCATTCGATACCGTCATCCTGATTACCTACTACTTCGATATTACTGATGGTTGTCCCGGCACCAACACCTCCTAACGTTAACCCATTGATTTCATTATCCTGGCCGATTGTAATCCCCCCATGGCGAATAGATACAAACTGCAGCGACCCCGAATTGTCATCCGGATCGTCTCCACCATATTGACCATAAGGCTCATTGGCAGGAATACCCTCGATTTGAGCTGTTAAATTTCCACCGGTTACAGAAATTGGAGCCCTACCAAGGATGATAACTCCACCCCACAATCCGAAATCATCTTCCGTTAGGTTGGTGCCGGCAGTTTGCCCTATTTGTATATTATCTTGGATTGAGGTAAAGATAATAGGCCGCTCCGCAGTACCATTAGCGATCAATCTACCGCCTTGGTCAACAATCAACGCAGACGCCAATGTCTCTTGCCCCTCTTCGCCCTTAATTATGGTTCCTGCCTCGATAGTCAATGTCACGCCCTCGCCAACGACAACTCGTCCATCCAAAATATAAATGTTATCTGCAGTCCAAGTCTCATTTTCCGTAAGGACACCTTGTTTTACAATTTCTTCCCCCTCGTTTCCCGGATCTGGTGCCGGATCGTCATCATCACTACAACTCGTCGCAAAACCTAATGCAAACACGGTCAGGAATGGTAAAAATAACTTTTTCATGATTTTTCAATTTAATGTTTGATACCTCAATAATCCTTTTACAAAGGAATTTATTTAATATAAAGGCAACATTTACTGAAAATCATATTTTAATGAAATTAATGTTAATTAATTATAAACGATATTCAAATAGACAACATATAGCATTAGTTACAAGTCATTTAACCCAACGAATAAACGGCTTCATCAAAAAACCTCCACTACGTCATGCAGAGGCAAATCAAATGCCTCGGCAACCCCTTGGTACACGACTTTGCCCTCGACGATGTTAAGTCCTTTCATCAGTGCAGGATCATGCGCACAAGCCGCCTTCCAGCCTTTATTGGCAATGTTGATGATGTAAGGCAAGGTCGAATTGGTAAGCGCAAGCGTTGAGGTGAAAGGTACCGCACCGGGCATATTGGCCACGCAATAATGCAAGACATCGTCAATGACATACGTGGGGTTTTCATGCGTTGTTGGCACGCAGGTCTCTACGCAACCGCCCTGATCGACGGCCACATCGACAATGACCGTGCCCGGCCGCATCGTCTTCAGCATATCGCGCGTGACCAGATTCGGTGCTTTGGCACCCGGTATCAGTACCGCACCGATGATGAGGTCGTGTGTCTGTACCAACTTACGGATGGTATATTGGCTGGAATATTGCGTCACCACATGAGGGGGCAGGATGTCATTGACATAACGGAGCCGATCGGTATTGATATCCAAAATCGTCACATGCGCACCTAAACCGGAGGCCATTTTGGCTGCCTGAACGCCGACAATTCCGGCCCCCAAGATAAGCACCCTCCCCGGAGGTACGCCAGGTACGCCGCCGAGCAACACCCCCCTACCCTTCACCGGCTTTTCCAGGTAACGGGCTCCTTGCTGCACGGCCATCCGTCCGGCTACTTCAGACATCGGCGTGAGCAATGGCAATGACCGGTCCGGTTTTTCAACGGTTTCATACGCGATGCATACGGCTCCACGGCCGATCATTGCCTCTGTAAGCGTGATGCTCGAGGCAAAATGAAAATAGGTAAAAACGATCTGTCCGGCGCGGGCCAGCCGCAATTCTTCATCGATAGGCTCTTTCACCTTTACTATCATCTCCGCCCTTGCCCAAATATCATGTGGATTGGTCACGATTTCCGCTCCTGCGTGTTCATATTCCACGTCTGATATTCCACTTCCCTTCCCTGCACCCTGCTCCACCAAAATATGATGACCATATTGCCTTAATTCAAACACACCCGATGCGGTCAACGCCACCCGACTTTCATTATTTTTGATTTCTTTAGGTATACCTATCGTCATTTTTTTATAATTCGTATAAAATTTCGAACAATTATACACATTTATACGAAAACAAAACCAATATAACAAATAAATAACGCAATACCATGACAATAAAAGAAAAAACAAATAACACAATCAAGCATAAACTTGTATATTTCAAACCAAAACCAACAAAAAACAGAACAAACAAGCCCATAAAACCAAAAAAACCACATTAAAACAAACTTAAAATCAAAAAATTCAATCTTTACACAGACGAAACGCCGATATTTTCATCTTAACCGACTACATTCAGCTCTCGACTCCCGGCCGCTTACTCCCGCCCAAGACAAACAATATCAATAAAGTTGCATGATAAGGATGTATATTTAATCAGAATACGTTAAACTTGCGAAACCTAAAGGGCTATTACCTTTAGATTAACATTAACGCCATGTTATGCAGGATAACTTAGTAAAGACGGTCATTCGTCTAAATAATGTTACTTATCAATATCCTCAGGGGGAATCCCTACACTTTGCTGACCTGGAGGTGCCTTCCGGGCAACATACGCTGATATTAGGTGATTCAGGCAGCGGAAAGACCACTTTGTTGCACATTCTCAGCGGATTGCTCAAACCGACAACAGGCATGGTGGATATTGACGGACAACCGCTTTATGAGTTGCCGGCCCGGAAGCTGGATGAATTTCGTGGGCAACGTATCGGGTTGATCTTTCAGGAAGCGCATCTGGTGAAAAGCCTCACCATAAAAGAAAACATGCAGATTGCCCAGGGATTCGCTGGCGCCAAGGTCGACAATACCCGGATCAACGAAGTGCTGGCATTGCTCAACCTGGACCACAAGGCCGATAGTTACCCCAATAAACTGAGCCGTGGGCAAATGCAACGGGCAGCTATCGCCCGGGCGGTCATCAACAAACCGGCAATTTTAGTGGCAGACGAGCCTACAGCATCACTGGATGACCGCAATACCGAAAGTGTACTGAACCTGTTGCTTACGCAAGCCGACCAACAAGGGGCCACACTCGTCATAGCCACGCACGACAAGCGTGTAAAAAATCGCATAACGCGGGCTTATGAGATGGCCACCCGGCCGGCATTGTCAAATAAATGATTACTTAGCTATAACGACGCGCAAATGAACGCATTGCAAATCGCCTGGAAAAATATTCGCCAGAACCCAGCAACCTCGATATTAGGCATACTGCTTACTGCTTTCGGCACCGGCATATTATGTGTTTTGCTACTGACTTCACACCAAATCGAACAGCAGCTTGGCAACAACAGCCGCGGCATTGACCTGGTCGTGGGCGCCAAAGGAAGCCCCATACAGCTTATATTAAGCAGTATCTACCACATGGACAATCCTACGGGCAATATCAGCCTGACCGAAGCACAGAAGTTAGCCACCAATCCGATGGTTAGGCTGGCAGTACCGTTGTCATTGGGCGATAATTACAAGGGGCATCGCATCATCGGTACCGATAGCACGTTCCTGCAATTATACGGACTCGAACTGTCGGAAGGCCGTATCTGGCAAGCCGACTTCGAAGCAGCAATCGGTGCAGACGTTGCACAGAAACACAACCTGAAAATCGGTGACCAACTGTATGGTGCCCATGGCCTGAGCAGCGAAGGGCACACCCATGATGAACACCCGTACACCATTACAGGCATCTTCAAACCTGCGCACCATATCGCAGACCGCCTGATATTGACCAACCTCAGCAGTGTTTGGCGGATGCATGGCGACCATGATGATGATGATCACGACCATGCGCATGACGAAACACATGACCACGGCGAAGCACATGATCATGACCACGAGCATAACCATGAACATGAACATAAACACGACCATGGCAATGAGCCCCGGCTTGTCAAAAGCATCATGGGCGACATCGGCTCCGGTGAGCGGGAAATCACCAGCATGCTTATCCAATACCGCAATCCCGCCGCCATTGGCATGTTTCCCCGGCTGGTCAATCAGCAAACAGCCATGCAAGCCGCTTCACCGGCCATTGAGAGTGCCCGGTTGTTTTCCTTGTTAGGGATAGGCATTGACTCCTTGCAGGTATTGGCCTATGTCATCATGCTTATGGCGGCCCTCAGTGTTTTTATCAGTTTGTACAATGCGCTTAAAAGCCGGAAATATGATCTCGCCATCATGCGTACATTAGGAGCTTCGCAAGGAAAGCTATTCGGCATAGTGATTGCAGAAGGAATATTGCTTACCTTTGTAGGTGCAATGGTGGGAATCGTCGTTGGCCATATAGCTATTTATTTAATCGGTGTCAGTACCGGCGGCACGGCGACCTTGTTGCAAGCCATGGTTTTATTGCCGCAGGAAGCATGGCTGGTATTTATCGGTGTCG
Source organism: Parapedobacter sp. ISTM3 (assembly GCF_016533505.1). Taxonomy (NCBI): domain Bacteria; kingdom Pseudomonadati; phylum Bacteroidota; class Sphingobacteriia; order Sphingobacteriales; family Sphingobacteriaceae; genus Parapedobacter; species Parapedobacter sp. ISTM3. Next base: position 11,448 of record NZ_JAENGN010000015.1, read on the forward strand.
CCATTGGCTTCGTGGCTTCCGTGATTCCTGCTATAAAGGCATACAAAACTTCTATATCACAAACATTGTCAGGAAATTAAAGAAATGTTAAAACAGCTTATCGTTATTGCATTCATCGCGCTTGGCGTACAGTTAGCCAACGCACAACAGGATAACCCATTCGGGGAGGTACCCGACCACACCCCCATGATGAACGATACGTGGGAAACCATCAACAAATTGATGTATAAGGTTACCTATAAAGACAATCAGACCATTTACACCCCCCATTTCCCCGATGAATTGAAGGCAATAGACAAACAAACCGTCACATTGCCCGGGTATTTGGTGCCGATGCAAGGCGGGCGTGACCATGAAACCTTTATGCTTTCGGTGTTGCCCATCATGCAATGCATGTTCTGTGGCCAAGGCGATATCCCGCCCATGGTCGAAATCTTTATGAAGAAGGGCACAAAGGTGCGTTTTACGGAAGAACCGATAAAAATAAGGGGCAGGGTGCGCCTCAACCCCGATACGCAGGAAGGTAATTCTGAAATCCAGATTTTGGACGCGGAGCTGATTCAGTAATCAGCAAGCGCGTGTACCGCGTTCACCGATTTGATATCGCCACCTCCAGGCAAGCCATCAACGCAGCGGTCTCCGTGCGCAATCGTGTATCGCCTAATGTTATCGGATGATATCCTGCTGCCAGAGCGGCTTCTATCTCCGAACCGCTGAAATCGCCTTCCGGACCTATCAAAATGGTATACCGCCCTGCAGGCGGTATGAGCTTGTTCAAATAGTGTTTTTCCCCTTCGGCACAGTGCGCAATAAGGCTATGGGTATCTTGCGTAGCCGCCAATTTCACGAAATCAACAAATTTCGCGGCTTCATTGAGCTTTGGGAGAAACGCCTTCAATGACTGCTTCATTGCGGCGACCATCACCTTGTTCAACCGGTCGGTTTTCACTTCCTTCCGCTCCGATCGTTCACAAATAAGGGGAGTAATCTCATCAATGCCCACCTCGGTAGCTTTCTCAAGAAACCACGCCATCCGATCGATATTTTTCGTGGGCGCTATCGCGATATGCAAATAATAAGGTCTTTTGGCGTAGTCCAGGTTTACCGCGGTGACTTCCAAGGCGGTCCGCTTGGGATGTGCATCTACAACAACGGCGGTATACAGCCCGCCCCGCCCGTCTACCAGATTGACGTGATGCCCCGCCGCCATACGCAGCACGCGTACAGCATGTTTGCTTTCTTCCTCATCGAGCACGAAAGCCCTGTCCTTAGGTTGGATACCGGGTGTATAAAACAGCTGCAAAGCTACAATCGTTTATTCGACCTCGTCACTATCGTCCATTTCCACCAGCTCCAGCTTTACAAATTCAATGTTTTGCTGGGTTTTCTTCATGACGATGAAATTATATCCGTGAAACTCTTTACGCTCGCCCACATCGGGTATCTTGTCAAATAAGTCACTCACCAACCCCGATATCGTATCGTAGTCGTTGCTTTCGGGCAGCTCTCTTGGCAAAAATTCATTGACATCATGCACACTGGCGCTGGCATCCACCATATACTCCGTTTCGGAAATCTTTTCCACAACAGGCGTTTCCTCGTCGTATTCGTCCTGTATCTCGCCCACCAACTCTTCCACGATGTCTTCCAGCGTCACCATCCCTGCCGTGCCGCCAAATTCGTCCAGCACGATGGCAATCTGAATGCGCCGCTGCTGGAATTCAGCCATCAGGTCGTTGATTTTTTTGGTCTCCGGAATGAAATAAGGTTTACGGATGATGTTCCGCAGCACCAGTTCCTTGCCTTTGGCGATGATGGGCAAAATATCCTTGGTATGTACGATTCCGATAATCTGATCGATATTATCGTCATAGATGGGAATACGCGAATACCCTTCCCTGGTGATCCGCTCGATAAACTCGTCGCCCGGGCAATTCATTTCAATGGCGGAAATCTTGGTACGCGGCACCATGATATTTTTGACTATCCGTTCGTTGAAATCAAACACGTTTTTAATCAATTCATGTTCCACGGTGTCCAGTGCTCCGCTCTCTTTGCCCTGATCGAGCAGGTACTGCAGCTCTTCAGATGAATGGTGAGCTTCCCCTACATTGACTTGGAATCCCATCAGGCGGAGAATCAGGTTGGCAAACCCGTTCAATACCCAGATAATGGGTCTGAACACCAGGTAAAAAAACCGCAAAGGCAAGGCGATGTTCATCGTAGTTCCAACCGGACGCTGGATCGCGATGGACTTCGGCGCTAATTCGCCGAAAACAATGTGCAGCACGGTAATGATGCTGAACGCAAGCACATGGCCCAGATTTTTGGCCAACGTCCCGGTGAGCTCCACGTTAAACCAGCCAAAAATACCTGTCACAATTTCGGTCATTACCGCCTCACCTATCCAGCCCAAAGCCAGCGAGGAAATGGTAATACCCAATTGGGTAGCCGCCAGATACCCATCAAGGTGATTGGTGATGTGCTTGGCTACTTGGGCTACCTGGCTACCTGTCTTGATTTTAATTTCGATTTGCGAGGCTCTAACTTTGACAATAGCGAACTCCGCCGCCACGAAAAACCCGTTGGCAAAAACCAGAAAAAATGTCCAGAAAATTTCCCAGCCCATTAAGTCATTGTTAGATTACCAAATTCCTTTTGGTACAGATCGAGGCTATCCTGAATGACTTGATAAGCATACGAACGACCAAAAAGGCGTTCTATCGTAACGTTCTTCCGTTCCAGTGCTTTATAATCCTGAAAGAAACGGACAATTTCTTTCATGGTGTGCGGGGGAAGTTCAGAAAGGTCGTTGATGTAATTGACAGACATATCGTTCTTGGCCACGGCGATAATCTTGTCATCCTGCTCCCCGTTGTCTATCATATGCATGACACCAATGACCTTGGCCTCGATAATACTCATCGGATACACGTCCACTGAACAAAGCACTAAAATGTCCAATGGGTCTTTATCGTCGCAATACGTTTTGGGGATAAATCCGTAATTGGCCGGATACATTACCGACGAAAACAAGACGCGATCCAGTTTAATTAGCCCGCTCTCTTTATCTATTTCGTATTTAGCTTTTGAACCTTTTGGGATTTCAATAATCGCATTGACCGATGACGGAATGTCGTCACCCGGAGATATGTCATGCCAAGGGTGTGATTTGCTCATTCTATATAGCACTATGGTTGTTATTCTTTACTTCGCCCGCTTTCTTGTTGAGGCGCAATTTTCTTCTGATCAACGCTATTAATATCGGTGTAAACGAAATCACTATAAAACCGATAATAATGTATTCAATGTAATTAATAATCTGCGGAAATTCACGTCCCAAAAAAAAGCCGGACAATGTCAGCAGCAAAACCCAAATTGCTGCTCCTGAAACATTATATAGTACAAATTTCCGGAAATTCAGTCGTACGATACCCGCCAATATCGGCGCAAATGTACGGATTATTGGCACAAACCGACCGATAATTAATGCCGGGCCGCCATATTTATGGTAAAACTCCTCAGCCATAACAACATATCGCCGCTTAAAGAGCCAAGTTTCTTTACGTTTAAAGAGCATAGGCCCCGTTCGCCATCCAAACCAATAGCCTGTGAAATTGCCCAACACGCCAGCGCTGAAAAGTCCGAAGCACAATGTCGTGATATCAACGCTTAACAGACCCGACGAGCAAAATAGGCCTGCCAAAAACAGGAGGTAATCTCCCGGAAGGAAAAATCCAAAGAAGAGCCCTGTCTCGGCAAATACGATAAAGATGACAAGATAGAAGCCTCCAGACCTTATCAACGCTTCGGCATCCAGCAATTGCAAAAATGACTCCCAGAACTCTTGCATAAATATCAGTTACAAACTTACACAAATTGCACTTAAGGGCAAAATGCTTTGACAGGCGTTCTTTAAGGCCATAAAGTATCGGGATAAAAGGAATTGCAGCGGCAAGCTATGGTGTATTCGTTATCGATAATACGGCATTTTTGATCGCTTCGGCACTCTCGGCAAGCTCCGCTGGCGTAAGTTTCTGCTTCGGCTTGCTGAAATTAATATCGCCCACATCATTGATGGGCACTAAATGAATGTGCGCATGAGCCACCTCCAAGCCGACCACGGCCACCCCCACCTTTTCACAGGGGAATACCCGCTTAATACCTTGGGCGACAATTTTTGCAAAAATCCAAAGCCCCATGTAATCGTCATCAGCCATATCAAACAAGTAATCCGTCTCGCGTTTGGGAATGACCAATACATGTCCTTTGGCCAGCGGGTTTATATCCAAAAAAGCGAGATAGTCATTACTTTCGGCTACTTTGTACGCGGGAATTTCACCAGCGATGATTTTAGAAAATATGGTCGGCATATTGCTTTCTTGTTGGTATGCACAAAGATAAATAAAAACGGCTGTTTTTGATAAACAGCCGCTGGATAAATATTGTTTGTTATGTGCGGTTATGGCAGACCCGCACATAACCGACATTCATCTTTACCTGGAAATATCCAAAATTTCCAATTCTACCTGGCCCGCTGGCACCTGTATCTGTGCCTTATCGCCAATTGATTTACCCAGCAATCCCTGAGCAATGGGCGACTTTACGGATATTTTGCCCGCTTTAAGATCGGCTTCCGTCTCTGACACCAGCTGGTAGGTCATAACGGCCCCGTTCTTTACATTTTTTAGCTTAACAATGGATAACGCCAACACTTTTGAAGTATCCAACGTCGACTCGTCGATAATCCGGGCATTCGCCAAACTTTCTTCCAATTTAGCTATTTTGGCCTCATGTAAGCCTTGGGCTTCCTTTGCTGCATCGTATTCGGCGTTTTCAGACAAATCACCCTTGTCACGTGCTTCGGCGATAGCCTTGGCAATCTTTGCTCTGCCCTCTGTTTTGAGATACTGCAATTCTTCCTTGAGTTTCTCTAATCCCTCTTTGCTGTAATACGTTACTTCTGCCATAATAATTATGAATTAAAAAAATAAAGTCAAAAAAAGAAGCAAGACCATACCGTTCGAAGTGGCATGGCCTTGCTCATTGTGACGAAGATAGGCAATGTTTTTGAATAAAGCAAAAAAAGCCGGCAATAATCAAGGATTATCCACAAACTTATACCCCATCCCCCTCACGGTCTGCAAATATGCAGGCTTATCAGCGTTGAGTTCAATTTTTTTACGCAAGCGCACGATATGCATATCCAATGTCCGGGTGTTTACATTGGAGCTGTAGCCCCAGACCACCTGCATCAATTCGTCGCGACTGATGACCCGCCCCACGTTTTGAAGGAAATATAGCAGGATACGGTTTTCCAAAATCGTCAGCTCAATTTTCTTACCATTACGCACCAGCGAATGGACGTTGGGGTGATGCTCGGTATCGCCGAATGTATATAAGTCCGCGTTTTGGCTATTGACAAAGTACTTGACCTTGTTTTCTATCATGGCCACCAGGACGTCCATGCTGAAAGGCTTGGTGATGTAATCCGACACACCAAAGCTGTAAGCATCAATTTTATCGACATCTTGGGATTTTGCCGTCATCATGATGATCAAGTTGGCAAACCCCTCACTCCTCAGGCTGGCACAGATATCCGAGCCCTGCTTCCCGGGCAGCATCCAATCCAATAAGACAATATCGGGCTTTTGCTCCAATATCAGCTTTTCTGCATCATCACCATTGCCAGTCTGTATAACCTGGTAATTTTCCGATTCAAGGCGGTGGGCAACTAAGAAACGTAAATTCTCGTCGTCTTCAATGACGGCTATTTTGATGTTTTTTTGCATATCTTGAATACGATTTATGGGTATATTTATAATCCACTTGTCAGTCTACCGGGAAAACAATGATAAACGTCGTGCCTTTATCCAGCTCACTTTCCACCCGGATCTCCCCGCCCATGAAATTAACCAGTTCTTTGCAGAAAGCAAGCCCCAGCCCCACACTGCCTTGTTGGTTGTACTGGTTTTGTACACGGTAAAATTTTTTAAAAATGTGTGCCAACTCTTTCTTGGCAATGCCGATGCCTTTGTCCGCGAACCGCATGGTCACTTGTTTTTTCGTCTGTGTAATATAGATATCCAGCACCTTATTATCGGGCTTGGAATACTTGTAGGCGTTATCTATCAAGTTTTGGAATATACTGCCCAACAATACCGGATCAATGTATAAGGCCCGGTTTGCATCCACTTGACACTGAATAATTAAATCGCCATACTTAATTCTGGAGGCAGCCAACACTTTATAACAAAATTCGTGCAAATCAACCTCTTCGCGTTTTATTTTTATTGATTTATTTTCAATTTGTGTAAAGGAAAGCAACGTATTCATCAGGTTATTGAGTTTATCCGCTTCCTCATCCAATATTTTCCCGTAGTGGACGCGTTCTTTGTCCGATAGTTGCTTCGCACTCTTGATGTTATTGCCCGCAATCTTGATAACACTTACCGGTGTCTTAAATTCATGGGTAAGGTTATTGATAAAATCGTACTGCAACTTAAACATGCGTTCGTTTACGTATAAGTTGCGATAAATCAGATAAGCGATGATTGCCAGCAGGAGATAGATCGCAACCACACCGGCCAATACCGGCAAAAATCGCCGGTTGATTTCGGTCAGTAAAAACGAACGGCTTGAGCTGAAGTAGATTTTGTAATCGGCCAACGCCCCGGGCAAGGGGGTTTCCGTGGTCAGTAAATCCGGGTCCGTATCGATGGATTCATAAACCAACGGTTGTATTTGTATATGCTGATATAATTCGGGTACGGTATTGTTTAACGACAGCTTATTGGGGTTAATAAAATACGTAAAAATATCCTGTTCATAGACGGCATCATGCAAATGCTTCCCGTACATAAGCTCCTTATAGGCTTTTAGGTCATCCCGTCTGGGGATATTCATATAAGATATCTTACCGGGTGTTACGGCATAGAACACTTTGAAGATATCCTCGTCCCGCAATGCTTTGGTGGTATCCACCCGTTCGATGAATGCCGCAAATTTAACCGCCATGTTATTGAAATCATCCGACAACGACAGCGGCAACTGTCCGCTGTGGTTGGCTGTTGATGAAGGCTGGCCGGTTTGGTTTGGCTGACTGAACTGGTAGATACCCTTTGGGTATACTACCAGGTTATTCGCCGAGAACCCATAATCGACAGACTCGCTGTTGCTCAAGGCTACATCATAAAATACGATGCGCTCGACAAACGGATACGTTTGCAATACGCTATCGGCATAGGAAGCAACGCCCGCCGAATCCAGATAACCCTGATAGAATGATATCTCTGGAATCCGATTCTGGAAAAAATCATTGAACGGGCCGATGTTGTACTCCAGCACCTCTACTTTCCTGGACGCAAATTCATTTTCGACATACGTAACGGTCAAATCACGGGCGAGGATGATAGCCAACACGAATGAAGCGATGCCGACAACGATAAAAGCGCTTACCAATACATAGGTTACGCGATAGGTATTGCGACGGTGCGTCATTTCAGGTATTTGTCAAAAAATGCGCCCAATTCCCTGTAAAACAGTATCCGGTTTTCCTCATCACGAAAATACCGGCCTTCTTCTTCCCGCAGGATATACGTAATGGGGATCTTCCGCTTTTTTAGCTTCTGCACAAATTGATTCGTCTCGTTTACCGTGCTCCAGCTATCCTTCCCTCCCTGTGCGATGAATACCGGTATATTGATATTGTCGGTGTGGAATACCGGAGACATTGCCTTGATTAAATCAGGCTCAGATTCCGGATTACCGATGATTTCATAATACATTTGTAAGTAAGGCTTGAGATGCGGCGGGATCTCTTTGAGGTAGGTAAAAAGGTTGGCAAATCCGGAGTAAGAGGCGGCACAGGCGTAGAGATCAGAGTTGAAACAGGCACCATGCAGTGCGGCATATCCTCCAAAACCAGCGCCATAAATACCAATCCGTGACGAGTCTACGACACCTTCCTCAATCAACCAGCGTACACCATCGGTAATGTCATCCTGAATCTTCCCTCCCCATTCCTTAAAACCGGCAGACCAAAATTCCTTTCCATATCCGGTCGATCCCCTGAAGTTCATTTGAAAAACGGCGAATCCACGATTGGCAAAAAATTGCACTTCGGGATTAAACCCCCATTGGTTCCTGCCACTCGGCCCATTGTGCGGGTATACGATCACCGGGGTCTTTTTGCCTTTTGACTTTACCGGCATGGTCAAATACCCCTGTATTTGGCGTCCATCGCGTGATCGATAGGTAATGGGTGTCATTTCCGCAAGCAAACAATCCTTCAGGGCGGGGCTGTTATCCGCCAACTTTATCAACTGATCTGCAGTGATGTCGTAGTAGTACGTCGCGCCCGGATCTTTATCGGTATAAGAACGCACGATAAACCGCGTGCGCGCGGTATCCCGATCCAATATACTCACTTCATAGCCATTTAGCTTCTCGCTGATTGCCCGGTAAACCCGTTCGGTCTGCTTGTTCAGAAAATGCCGTTGTTGCTTCCACGTGGCGTAGGTCGCATAGGACATTTCACCGCGGTCGCTCGAATAGCCACCGTTGTCCATATCCACGTCCGGATGGCTATAGATCATCCGCACTTCCTTGCCCGTGTTCATGTCGATTTCCACCAAGGCCAGTTTGTCCCGGTTGATGTTGGAAAGGGCAAACACGTGGCTCCTATTTTCGCCCGAAAACCCAATCGGCAAGATCGAATTCCTGAAGCTGTTGCTCATCACCGGCCTAAAGGCCTCCTTTTCGCTATCCCGGTATAACACGGTCTCTTTTACACTGTCGCTGGCCAGTGCCAGCCGCAACTGCCCGTCTAAATCAGCAAACCATTTGATAATATTTCCAGGATTTTTGGCCACCAATTCTTTTTTGCAGGCGTCCGTACGGAGGCGGTATACATCAAATACAGACGAGTCCCGCTCGTTGAGCGAAATCAAGAAACCGTTGTTTATCACCTTCGAAGGCGGAATCCAACGCAACTTTACCGAAGCAGCCGGCATAAGATGCCTCACGGCCAGCGTAGCCCGGTTAACGGCAAACACCTGCAGGCTATCATTTTTTCTATCCTTCGTAAATATCAACTCACTGTCATTGGCCCAAAAATATGACTGGATGCCCAATTCTGTTTCCGATGTAATACGTTGCTCACCGCTTTCTTTGCCTGCCTCCAAGACGAAAATGTTCTTCTGCCCTGCATAGGTACTCAGGTAAGCGATGTACTTGCCGTTAGGGGATATCTTGAAATTGGTCTTTTCAGGTTCGGAAAAAAAATCCTCTACAGGTATAATACGTGTCTTATGGTTGTCACAGCGCGTTAAACACGCCATGAAAACCACCCCGAATAATAAAACTATACGACGTACCATATTAACAGTATTCCCTCTCCATTCTTTCAAAGGTGGAAAAATTTAGCGTAAAAGCTCATTATGCAACCTTAATTTTACACGTCTCACCTATCATTGCCGGCAACTCGCCAAGTCATTTTGTCGCGGCTATTTCGATGGATTGCTTATCTTCGCCCCATGTATCTGTATAATGTGACCATCATCACCGAAGACGATATCCGGGAAATTGTCCGGCAGTATATTGAAGAACACCTGAAGCACTACCGGGAGGCAACCGCATCGGTTGCTTTGCTGGAGCTGTTGGACTCACCACATGAAGGGACGACTTACTGCCTTCAACTGCGTGCGGCGCACAACGAAGAAATCGCACTGTTTCAACAGCAGTATCTGGCCCCGATACAAGCTTTTGCAAACCAACAACATACCGGAAAAGTTCTCTTCTTTGACAGCGTCATGAAGTACCTTAGCAGCTATTGATATCATGAAATTTTCATCCACAACAATACCAGGCATCGTCGTTATCGAGCCACAAGTGTGGCGAGACGAGCGCGGTTTTTTTATCGAAACCTATAATGAAAAGCCTTTTACGGCAAATGGCATCACCGCAACGTTCGTGCAGGACAATCTTTCCTCTTCTCACCGTGGCGTATTACGCGGGATGCACGCTCAGGCGGGCCCAAACGCACAAGGCAAGCTCGTGAGGGTGCTGCGTGGCCGTGTTTTGGACGTCGCGGTCGATATCCGGAAAGCTTCCAAAACCTACGGTCAGCACTTTTCCATCATCCTTGACGCGCAGGAAGCGAAGTCACTCTGGATACCTCCGGGTTTTCTCCATGGATTTGTGGCGCTTGAAGACGACACCTTATTCGCCTATAAAGTTACCGGATTTTACGACAAGGCTGGTGAAGTAGGCGTCAGGTGGGATGATCCCGACTTAGGTATCGATTGGCCGTTGGCCAGCGATGAGCTTATCATTTCCGAGAAGGACCGCCAATTGCCGTTTCTGAAAGACATTGCCAACCCCTTTTGACTGATTTTTCCCAGTACCACTAAGGCGTGTCTTCGTGGAGCTGGTCTTCGTACTTGGGGTCATACTTTACCTTCGGTGTAAGGTAATGCAACAGAATCAGACGTGAATAGCGAAAATTGAAGGGCGCAAAAATCACGATGGCCGCTACTAAGACAGCGAGGTACACCCACGGCGATTCGCTTTTGGTGATTTGATAGGTCAATAAGCCTGCCGTCACGACCTGCGCCACGGACATTGCATAGCTTACGTACATGGCGGCATAAAAATAACCCGGCTCAATCTCAAACCGGAAGCCGCAGTGCGGGCATATATCATTCATCCGCTGCCGCTTAATCCCATAAGTACTCCCTACAAACATGTTGCCCACCCGGCATTTCGGACATTTAGATGTGATTACCGCTTTGATTCGGGAAGTATGTGCAGCCATGAAGACATACTAATTCAACACAATCGGATCATTGTCCACATTCACGGTCTTTTTGCTCCGGTATTTTTTATACCACAATACGCCTATTCCAACCGCCGCCAGATAAGGGATAGCCAGCAAGAACAATATGCCCTTGTTCAGCCCCTTTCCCTGTGTATTCCCGTGTTCGGTCGCGTTTTCGGCCGTGAGTGAACACATGGCACATTGTGCTTGGGTATCACTTGGCGTTATCGCGAACAATACGAGTGTGACCATGATGGCCCCCAGAAACCGCTTTATCCTGTTCATAAATACAAAGATACAAAATGTTCTGCCATATTCACTTATTCACCGTCGAATACCTCGAAGCGATCCCAGAAGCCATCTTTGGGCAGTCTTGCAAACAACACTATGGGTTCTTTTTTGATAGGATGCACAAAAGACAGCTTCTTAGCGTGAAGGCAGATCGATCGCCTCAGGCTTCCCCTTGGGTAACCATACTTATGGTCACCTACGATCGGGCACCCCATGGAAGCCAACTGCGCACGTATCTGGTGCGTACGTCCGGTCAGCGGATACACCTCAAGCAAATAATACCCATCCAATTCGCCCAATAACCGGTAATCCAATTCGGCATATACCCTACCGTCCGCGGCTTCACGATGTACCTTTGTGACGTTTTGCGTACGGTCACGTGAGAGCCAGTGCACCAGTTTAGCTTCCGGCTGCTCAGGAGGGTTCCGCACGACCGCCCAATAGGTCTTCTGAATTTCCCTATCTTTAAAAAGCTGCTGCATCCGCTCCAGCCCTTTGCTCGTCTTGGCAAAGAGTATCAGCCCGCTTACGGGGCGATCAAGCCGGTGTACCACGCCCACGAAAGCACCGTTGGGTTTACTATATTTTTTGGTTAAATATTTGTTAACCATGTCTTCCAACGGTTCGTCGCCACCCGGATCGGCCTGCACAAGGTACCCCGCGCGCTTATTTACAGCAAGCAAATGGTTATCTTCATAGATGATATCGCTGTCGGAAATAGGCATATTCAAGTATCTTCACGTTACGCCGCAAAGATAATAATTTAGGGAATGACCATCAAATCCACAAATTCATTAACGGGCATTGCGGCCAACTTATCGATATCCAGCGACGCATCAAACACCTGTTGCTGCTGTTTTGGCGAAAATATACGTGCGAGATTGGTTTTGTATTTCTCTATCAACACCGGCATCCCTTCTTCCCGACGGCGCTTATGACCAATGGGATACTCCACGACCACCTCATCCAGCACCGTTCCTTCGGCCAGTGTCACCGTGAGCGCATTGGCGATGGACCGTTTTTCGGGGTCGTGGTAGTCCGACGTAAATTGCGCATCCTCTTCGGTTTCCATCACTTCACGCAACCGATCAATACGCGGGTCGGATGCCACCCTATCCTCATAATCCGCAGCTGTCAGTCTCCCAAAGATTAGGGGTACGGCAATCATATATTGGATACAATGGTCACGATCGGCCGGATTATGCAAAGGCCCCTTCTTATCAATGATGCGGATAGCCGCCTCGTGCGTGCGAATGCGGATATGTCGGATATCAGCCGCCGTCTTGCCCAATTCGTTGAGCTTACGGTACAACACCATGGCGGCTTCCACGGCCGTCTGTGCATGGAATTCAGCCGGAAATGAAATTTTGAACAACACGTTTTCCATCACATACGAACCGTAATCCCGCTGAAAACGGAACGAATTGCCCTTAAACAACACATCGTAGAAGCCCCAGGTCTTAGCGGTAAGCACCGATGGATAGCCCATCTCACCGGTCTTGGCTATCAGGGCAAGCCGCACGGCCCGGGAAGTGGCATCACCTGCGGCCCATGATTTACGGCTCCCCGTATTGGGGGCATGCCGATAGGTACGCAGCGAATGGCCGTCAACGAATGCAAGCGATACGGCATTGACCAACTCCTCGCGGCTTAACCCCAACAGCTTGCCCACCACCGCCGTGGAAGCCAGCTTCACAAGGAGCACGTGATCAAGCCCCACTTTGTTGAACGAGTTTTCCAGTGCCATCACGCCCTGGATTTCATGGGCCCTAATCATCGCATCGAGCACGTCATGCATGGTCAATGGCGCTTTGCCGTTGGCTGCCGCTGTACGGGAAAGCCAGTCAGCCGTGGCCAATATACCGCCCAGGTTGTCCGAGGGGTGGCCCCACTCGGCAGCCAACCACGTATCATTGAAATCCAACCAACGAATCATCGCCCCGATGTTAAACGCCGCATGTACCGGATCCAGTTGGTAAGAAGTGCCCGGAACCTTGGCCCCATGAGGCACGATAGTACCGCTCACGACGGGGCCGAGCAATTTCGTGCAAGCGGGATAAGTCAACGCTTCGAATCCGCATCCAAGGGTATCCAACAGGCAATAATGCGCTGTTTTAAAGGCCAAATCACTGGAGATTTGATAAGTCAATGTATAATCTACAATATCGGCAATGACGTTATCCGTTTCGGGACGTACGTTTGAAATCGGTGATGACATGTTTTTTATGTTGATTTATGTTTATGCATTAGCTTGTTAGGCGGCAAGCTATAAGCCTAAGCCCAAAGCTTACCGCCTCTTGCTTTGCTTACAGCTTATATCCTATCGGTAAGCGGAACAAACGCCCTGGGGTCCGGTCCGGTGTAATTAGCACTCGGTCGGATAATTTTCCCGTCCTGCCGCTGTTCAATGATATGGGCGCTCCATCCCGTCACCCGCGCAATCACAAACAAGGGCGTAAAAAAGGCCGTGGGTATTCCCATCAGGTGATAAGAAACCGCCGAAAACCAGTCCAGGTTCGGAAACATCCTTTTTTCCTCCCAAAGCAATGTCTCCAACCGCTCTGCAACGGTAAACAGCGTCATATCACCCGATTCCTCGGACAATTGCCGGGCAATCTTTTTAATAACCACGTTCCGAGGGTCGGAAATGGTGTATACCGGGTGGCCGAAGCCAATGATGACCTCCTTACGTTCCAGCCGCTGTTTAATATCCTGAGCTGCCTCGTCTGCACTGGCATACCGACTTTGGATTTCATAGGCCACCTCGTTGGCCCCGCCATGCTTCGCCCCCCGCAAAGCTCCGATGGCCCCCGCAACGCAGGAGTAGATATCCGACCCCGTGCCGGCGATCACACGCCCGGTAAAGGTGGAAGCGTTGAATTCATGCTCCGCGTACAAGTTCAGCGAAATCGCCATAGCCTTGTTCCATGCGGCCGACGGCTCCTTGCCATGCAGCAAATGAAGAAAATGGGCGCCAATCGTTTCGTCGTCAGTCTCTACCTCAATACGCCGTCCGTGTTGCGCATAGTGATACCAGTATAGCAAAGCCGATGCATACGAAGCCAGGAGTTTGTCTGCAATGTCACGTGCGCCGACAGGGTTATGATCATCCCTTTCCGGATAAATGGTTCCCAGTACCGATGTGTAGGTACGGAGGACATCCATCGGATGCGCTGCCGCACCGATCTGTTCCAACACATTTTTCGCAATCTGGGGTAATCCACGAAGCGCCTTCAATTTCGCACGGTATGCCTGCAGTTGCGCCTTGTTTGGCAATTTCTCATGGATAAGCAGATGAGCCACTTCCTCAAAGGAAGCGCCCTCCGCCAAATCAAGGATATCGTAACCCCGGTAATGCAAATCATTGCCACTCCGGCCTACCGTACATAGCGCGGTATTACCGGCCGAAACCCCCGAAAGGGCAACCGATTTTTTGGGCTTAAACGTTGATTGCTGATTATTGTCGCTCATAATTTAGTTGTTGTATGCTGTCCCGCTACTTCCCATACAGCGCGTCCAATTTGCTTTCGAAATCGTAATAACCGATGCTGTCATATAATTCAGCACGGGTTTGCATGGTATCCAGCACATGCCGCTGGGTACCGTCCTGCCGGATATGGGTAAAGACATTCAGCGCTGCCTTATTGGCCGCACGGAATGCGGATAGTGGATATAACACGATGGAAACCCCTGCTTGAGCCAGTTCAGCGACCGTCCACAGCGGGGTCATGCCGAACTCGGTGATATTGGCCAGCACCGGAAGACCCGTCGTCTCTGCAAAAGCGCGATATTGGGTGAGCTCGGATACTGCTTCGGCAAAAATAAAATCAGCCCCCGCTTCGGCATAGGCCACAGCCCTGACCAACGTAGCTTCCAACCCTTCGTTGGCCAGGGCATCGGTACGTGCACCGATGGCAAAATGGCTGTCCGTGCGGGCATCTACTGCCGCTTTCAGCCGGTCTACCATTTCCCCGGCACTCACCAGTTCTTTATTGGGGCGATGCCCGCAACGCTTCGCACCTACCTGATCCTCCATGTGCAGAGCTGCTGCACCGGCTTTGATTAAGCTCTTCACCGTACGGGCCACGTTGAATGCCGAAGGGCCGAATCCGGTATCAACGTCCACCAATAAGGGAGTGTCGCATACGTTGGTCATGCGTTCGACATCAATGAGCACGTCCTGCAATGATGAAATACCCAAATCGGGCACCCCCAAAGAACCCGCAGCCACTCCCCCACCGGAAAGGTAGATCGCCTTGAAACCGGCTTGCGTGGCCAACAAGGCATGGTTGGCATTAATAGCCCCTACGATTTGCAGGGGCTGTTCGGCTTTTAAAGCCGCACGCCAGCGTGCGCCCGCAGATGATGGATTCCCGTCTATCATGTTTTATTCTTGTGAATTGCGTAAATATACGGGATATCCGCCACGTAGGCAAACGCGATGGTAAACTACGCCAGCCGGACGACCTCGCCGGTCTTTACCGACTCGTCGCAGGCAAACGCCACCCGAAGGCTGCTGATGGCATATTCGGTTTCCGCTGTCAAGTCCAGATCCTCCCGGATGGCCTTCAAAAAAAAGCGCTGTTCGCGATTGCACAATTCCTGATGGTCCGGCTCATCCTTGAGGTCTATCCAGCTATCCGGCTGGGTGAAGTTGTTCGCGTCATCGATATCGGCATGGTGGAAACGCAGTGATTCTGTCTTAGTATGTGCCGCCACGGAATCCGATTTGCCGCTTGTCCCCGCTTCCCTGGCCACGATGGATACGGAGCCTTTGGGGCCGATCACATCTTTCACGAAAAATGCTGTTTCGCTCATCATCGGCCCCCAGCCTGCCTCATACCATCCTACCGAACCGTCTTCGAAACGTATCTGCAATTGGCCGTAGTTGTAGTTGTCCGGGGGGATATCGTCCGTAAGTCGGGCGCCGATGGCATTCACCTGAACCGGTTTGCTGCCCGTCATCTGGCACATCACGTCAATGTAATGCACGCCGCAGTCAACAATCGGGCTCAGGCTTTTCATCAGGTTGCGGTGCACATCCCACATCACCCCATGGCTCTGCTGGTTCAGGTTCATCCGCATGACCAGTGGCTTGCCGAGCTCCCCGCTGAGTTCAATAAACCGCTGCCAGGAAGGATGGTACCGCAGGATGTATCCGATAACCAGCTTCTTTCCGGTTTTTGCGGCAACGGCTGCCACACGCTCCGCCCCTTCTACGCTGTCAGCAAGCGGCTTCTCGATAAACACGTGGCAACCTGCTTCCAGTGATTGGATGGCATACCGCTCATGCGTATCGGGATAGGTGGAGATGCACACGGCATCCGGGTGGGTGGCAGCCAGCGCCGCTCCAAAATCATCGTATAGCGAATACCCACCACCCAGGAGGCTGTTCAGTTTTACTTTGCTCTCGCCGGTAGATACCAGACCGCATATCTCAAATCCGTCGATTTCATGATAAGCGCTGGCATGGGAAGCCCCCATGTTGCCGCATCCAACTACCAGCACCCGTATCGGTTTTTCTTGTGTGTTCATCTATTTATTTATCGTTTGCTTGCTTTATTTTCCTTAAAGATCAACAAAAATAACATAAAAATCAGTACGGAGATTTCCGTAGAGGATTGGAGTATTGCCTATTCATGAGAAAGCTGTATCGCATCGCTTTACTAACTTTATCCACCTGGCGTTGGATGCCATTCAAAAAGTACCAAAGATTTGCGGTGGAAGAAACGCATATTATTCCTGAAATACCAGACTGTATGAATAGATGGAAATGATTGCCGTTACGGACTACCCGGAGGCCCCATTTGGCAATATGCATCACACCCGCAACCATAACGGATTTCATGGTCGGGGTACGTCCCCACCACGGTTACCGTAGGGACGCAACAAAATGTTCCAAAACACGTCCACGACATTTCGTCCTCAGGGGGCAGGTTCATCAATTGGTACTCATTATCCCCGAGGTCGTCATTAGCGATAAATGCAGCAAACGAAGAGTTTCTGAAACTATCCAATTGTGACCGAGGAATAAAAAAGGACGTACTTCTGGCATAGGCCACAATCCTACCTTCACCGGTTTCAGACGCGGTGAGAAAGATCAAGGCAGCAATTCCATCACCCGGGTCATAGTCCTTTACACTATCTACCGTAAATGCGCCACTCCATCCAAGTTGGTTCTTTATAATATCCCGAATTTTCAAAATAAGCGCGCTTTCGTCATCCGCAATTACAAATTAGGATGAAGAAGCGGTAAAATTAGTAGATAATGAAATTCTATCGCCCAAATCCGGCCGTTCGGTTTATAGATATTTGTACGCACGGCTGCTACCATGGTTCCTATATTTGGTTAATGTCATTTGTTTTCCTGACATTTTCAGCTGCTGATAGTCTTCAACGGGGGTAGAAGTCGCTTTTCCAATGCCTGATGGATCAAGGATAAAAAACTTGATGCTTTCACTTTCCTTCGGCAACGTATTTATTACCGAATCGACAGTTTCCGGTGAAAGATAAGTCTTCAGTTCAGGGGCTTTCATCGCCTTCACTTCTTGTTTCCAATCTTGCTGAAAATTTTTTACTGTGCTACTTCGATCGGTTGGGAAGAGTCCTAGTGTTCTGGATGGACCCACAGATGTTAAAATAAGAAGCGGCATAACAAACATGCTGAATCTTCGGATTAAACAAACAAGCCTTTCCATGATTCTGCTATTACGTTAGTTTATCAAGTATATCAAAAAACACATTGCTGCATCTAAGCCGGGCGGCACCTAGATATAAAAGGTAAACTAAAAATTCTTTACAAGTGGTGACGTAAATAAACAAAATTGCCCTGCTTATTACTTGTGACAATAAAATGACAAACATATGGGTTCTACATTTATCTCGTTTCCGCACCAACTTTACTATGTAGGCGCTATCCGTGTCAAAGCACCAGATAAGCGCCCAACGAACTGTCGGACTACGGCTAAACCCGAATAAACAACGACGGGATTGCCGGATAGTTGGCTACCGCCTTGGTCAGGCTGGGCGTGAAAATTTTTTGGAAAAACGACTTTTGCGGCCTCACAAATACGAGCAAATCCAAACCATCGGCCATCGCTTCCTGCACGACCGCATTGATATCCACCTTATCTACAGGCATGGCCTTGCAAGAGATACCCCAGTCGGGGTAAGCCTCCTCGACCTTTCGCCGCCACCGCTCCAAATCCTTATCCGGCGCTTCCTCCCCTGCCTTGTAAAAATGCAGCATAGAAAGATGCGGCCTCAGGTTAATAGCCTGCTGAAAAGCAAGCAGTGCGTCCAGCTCATGATCATCGTAAGCCGTAAAAAAGCCCACGCGCTGGAACGCAAAATCTGGTGTATCGATCGGCACGACCAGCACCGGAACGGGCGATTTTTTAATCACTTCATAGGTGGTACTTCCCAAAATACTTTCCGTAATGTTGGTTACGCCTTTAGTACCCATCACAACCAACGAATGCGCGCCATTTTTGAGCTTTTCCGTTACCACCTCAATCATGAATCCCTTGACACATTCGCCCTCGATGCTTACTTCCGGAAACTGCCTGCTTAGGTTTTTCACCAAGTTCTTCATGGCCTCGGCTGATTCCGTCTCCGCCCAACGGATTTGTTTTACACTATGCCCTTCCTCGCCATACCCCGAATATAGGGCGATGTACACGTGCAGCAATTGGACTTGCTGTTTAGAAGCTTTGGCCAATGCGCACGCATATTCAGCCGCGACATACGCGTTCTCCGAAAAATCGGTGGGGACTAATATCGTTTTCATAATACTAATTACAACTAAATGGTGAGCTTTGTGTTAACAAAGATACTTGAAATTGTTGGGCAACCCGTGATAACCGTCACTTTAAAAAATAATTGGAAGCTACATCCGTCATGCGTACGCGAATAGCCGCCCTGATTATCCGGAAGCTTGACCCGCTATCATCTGTTTAAAATTTCCTACATTTGCTTCATGTCAGTAAACAAAGAAATCAAGCGCGTCACCACGCATACCATCCGTCAAATGAAGGCCAATGGCGAGAAGATCGCCATGCTTACAGGCTATGATTATTCCATGGCCCGGATATTGGATGACGCCGGCATCGATATCATTCTGGTGGGCGACTCCGCAGCCAATGTCATGGCGGGCTATGAAACCACCGTCCCTATCACCCTGGAAGAAATGATGTTTCATGCCGCCGCGGTGGTGCGCGCAGCCAAACATGCGCTGGTCGTCGTCGATTTACCTTTCGGCACCTATCAAGGCGACAGCAGTGATGCGCTGAAGGCCGCCGTGCGGGTGATGAAGGAAACCGGAGCCCATGCGCTGAAGGTCGAAGGGGGCATTGAAATCCAGGACACCGTCAAGCGCATTGTGAATGCAGGCATACCTGTCATGGGCCACCTCGGCCTTACGCCTCAATCGATATACAAATTCGGCACATACACCGTACGCGCCAAGGAGGAAGCAGAAGCCAACAAACTAAAAACTGACGCCAAATACCTGCAAGACGCTGGATGTTTCGGTATTGTGCTCGAAAAAATTCCCGCACAGCTGGCTACGGAAGTAACTGCCAGCCTCGCCATCCCAACCATCGGTATCGGTGCCGGGGCTGGTTGCGATGGACAGGTGTTGGTGGTTCATGATATGTTAGGCCTCAATAAGGGCTTCAAACCAAAATTCCTGCGGCAATACCTCAACCTTTATGAAGCAATCGGCGAAGCCGTGGGCCACTATATCCGCGATGTAAAATCTTCGGCGTTCCCGAATGAAAACGAGCAGTATTAGGTTGGCATTAGCCTGACGCCCGGCGCTTGCACTTAAGCGGCAACCGACTTCATAAATCGAGTTTCCATACAACAATTTACGCCAACGGATTGTTAGCTGGCTATGGAAACCGTCATTTTTGGAAATACACTGCAGGCATACCTTATCGTACTGGCCGTCATACTCGCGGGCATATTGATCATCCGGCTATTCAAACGCGCGATATTGACTTGGCTCAGGCGGGTTGTCGACAAAACAGCATCTACTTTTGACGATTTCCTGTTGCAGGGCATCAGCTCCACCCTCTTGCCTCTCCTTTATTTTGGCGTTTTTTATTTTGCTTTGAAAAGCCTCATCCTGCCCGCTTGGCTTAATCGGGCACTGGAGATCGCTGGCATGTTCCTCTGGACTTTCCTAATCACGCGGCTCATCATCTTCGCCATCCATTATTTTCTCAGAAACCACCTCCAACGAAGGGGACAGGGAGATGCGAGCTTTCAGCAAATACGGGGCATCACGCTCATCCTATCGGGCTTGATCTGGATCATAGCCATCCTTTTCTTTATCAGCAACCTGGGATACAACGTAGCAACGCTGCTGACCGGCCTGGGAATCGGCGGCATAGCCATCGCCCTGGCGACCCAGAATATTATTGCCGACTTATTCAACTACTTTGTACTCTTTTTTGACCGTCCATTTGAAGTGGGCGATTTCGTGGTCGTGGAAGACAAAAGCGGGACGGTGGAATCCATCGGCATCAAAACCACCCGGATCAGGGCGCTTACGGGCGAACAGCTGGTCTTCTCCAATACCGACTTAACGAATTCGCGCCTGCATAATTTCAAGCGCCTGCAAAGGCGGCGCATCGTTTTTTCCATCGGGGTTACCTACGATACACCGAAGGATAAGTTGACAAAAATACCACAAATCATACGCGATGCCATTGCCAGCCAGCCGGAAACGCTCTTCGACCGGGCGCATTTCGCGTCTTATGGCGATTTCAGCCTAATTTTTGAGGTGGTATATTTTGTCCTGAGCGATAATTTCAACAAGTATATGGACATTAACCAGGGAATAAATCTATATATCTACGAAGCTTTCCAGAACGAAAACATCGAATTTGCTTACCCCACGCAAAGCCTCATCGTACGGAATCCGGCTGTGCCAAACGAATCCGACGATATCAGCCGGTGATCGCTTGCCAAATCAGATCTTTGAGTTGCGGTATATTTTTTCCCGAAACCGCAGAAATAAACACAGCGGGAATACCTGCCGGGATTTCCTGCCGCATTTCGGTCTGCAGCTCATCATCCAGCAAATCCGATTTGGTGACAGCGAGGATGCGGGGTTTGTCCTTCAACTCGGGGTTAAAGGCAATCAGTTCATTCAGCAGTATCCGGTATTCTTCAGCTATCGTGCGCTGGGTATCCGCCGGAACCATAAATAACAATACGGAGTTGCGCTCAATATGGCGCAGGAAACGGTGGCCCAGTCCCTTCCCTTCGGAAGCGCCTTCAATAATGCCGGGGATATCGGCCATCACGAACGATTTATTGTCGCGATAAGAGACAATACCCAGGTTGGGCACCAGCGTCGTAAAAGGGTAGTCGGCAATCTCGGGCTTCGCGGCTGACACCACGGAAAGCAAGGTGGATTTGCCGGCGTTGGGAAAACCGACCAGCCCCACATCCGCCAGCACTTTGAGTTCGAGAATGATCCACTCTTCCTTACCCGGTTCTCCCGGTTGAGCAAATCGCGGTGTTTGCTGTGTAGCGCTTTTGAAATGCCAGTTGCCCAGTCCGCCGCGTCCGCCGGCAGTCAGCACCTTGGTCTCCCCATCTTCGGTGATATCAAACAGGATCTCATCGGTATCCGCATTGCGGGCTACCGTCCCCAGCGGCACTTCCAGCACCTCATCCTTACCGTTGGCTCCATGCTTCAGCGCGCTGCCGCCAGGTTGACCATCCTCAGCAATGACATGCTTGCGGTATTTTAGGTGAAGCAAGGTCCAAAGCTGCGCGTTTCCTTTCAGGATAATATGCCCGCCCCGGCCGCCGTCGCCACCGTCTGGACCGCCTTTGGCCGTGAATTTATCCCGGTGCAAATGCGCAGATCCTGCACCGCCGCGGCCAGACCGGCAGCACACCTTCACATAATCAACGAAGTTCGATCCCTGTGGCACTGGCTAAACCGGCAATCCGTCAACAATCCCTTTAATTTCCCTGAAAATAGCATCAATATCGCCGATACCATTGACTTTGGTCAACTTTCCCTGCTGCTCATAGTAAGGCAGCACGTGGATAGTCTTATTGAAATACTCCTCAATGCGTTTTTTCAATTTTTCACTATCATCGTCCGCGCGGTTGCTGATGGCTTTGCGCTTGGCAATGCGTGCCGTCAATTCCGCTTCGGTTACATCAAGCGCAATGACTCCACCGATGGTCGTTCCCTTTGATTCAAGAAAGCGATCCAATGCTTCGGCTTGTGCAACGGTACGTGGAAAGCCGTCAAAAATGAAACCTTTTGCCTGAGGATTTTTATCGATTTCTTCCTCCAACATGGCGATCGTAATGGAATCCGGAACCAATTCGCCGTCTGCAATCAGCTTACTTACGCGCTGCCCCAATTCGGTCTGGTTGCTGATATGCGCCCTGAACAGATCGCCAGTTGAAATATGCACCAATTGATAATGATCAATAAGCTTCTGCGATTGGGTACCCTTCCCTGCCCCGGGAGGGCCAAACAAAACAAGGTTTAGCATATAAGTCTATCCATAAAAAAATATAGCCTAACCGGCATATTGATTAGGCTATATAAGTGAAACATGTGCGCTTGAAGGGAGTCGAACCCCTAACCTCCTGATCCGTAGTCAGGTGCTCTATCCAATTAAGCTACAAGCGCATTCCCGAATCGGTTTGCAAAGATAGAAATCTGATCGATATAACCGAAATATTTTTTGGAAAAATCACAAAATATACGTGCCTGATTGCATTATTGCATTGATTTCATTACTTTTAAAAATCAAAACTTATCACCGTATCGGTTTGTTACTGCATATATGGAATACAATAAAAGCCTAATCAAAAGAAAACGAATCCGCATTGGAGATATTAGTATCAGCTACCTGTCGAGCGATGTAACACCATCACAAAAAAACGTCGTATTTGTCCATGGATTTCCGTTCAACAAAAACATGTGGATACCCCAGTTGGAGGCATTGCCCGCCAATACGGGCGGCATCGCCGTAGACGTACGCGGCCACGGCAACAGCACCATGGGCCACGGATTCTTCAGTGTGGATGTTTTTGCGAAAGACTTATTGGTTTTCCTCCGGAAACTGGGTATTACCCAAACCGTGCTTTGCGGCGTATCCATGGGCGGATACATCGCCCTGAGGGCCTACCAAATCCAACCGGAAATTTTTTCAGGCCTGATATTGAGCGATACCCACTCCTTGGCAGATGACAATACCGCTAAGCTCAAGCGGTTTGACAGCATCCAATCCGTATTGAAAAATGGTAAACGTGCCTTTTCCATCGGTTTTGTCAACAATGTATTTTCAACCAGGAGCCTCGCTGAAAACCGCGAAGCAATCGATCTCATCAAAAGCAGCATACGCCGCAATACGGAGACCAGCATTTGCGCGACCCTGCTGGCGCTGGCTTCCCGTACCGACACTACCGATAGCCTTAAGGATATATCCGTCCCAACGCTCGTCATCCGCGGTGCGGAAGACCGGATAACTACCCAGGAGCAGGCACAACTTCTGGTATCCAATATACCGGACGCCGAATACGTGGAAATCCCCGAATGCGGGCACTTACCTAACCTCGAGGATGCCGAACGCTTCAATTCGGCAATGAATACGTTTTTGAACCGTATCAAGCCATTGTAAAAATCCATGCCGGGGATTGCATTATTGCATGCTACATGGTTACTTTGCTGCGTTGTCCCTTACCGACACCCCGCATGAAGAAAATCATTAAGCGCATGTTGCTAGCTCTCATCATCATTTTGGCCGTATTTGCCATTGCTATTGCCGTATTCATTCAACAACCGCCGTTTGGGAAAGCACCTGCCGGCGAACGCCTCGAACGCGTGAAAAACTCACCCAACTATAAAAACGGAAGTTTCCAAAATATTGAAGATACGCCGGATCTGGCAGAAGGTGTGAATATGCTTACTGTCCTGTGGAGTTTCCTTTTTAATAAAACACCGAGGCAGGTTCCTACCGATCACATTCCTAGCGTGCAGACCGACCTCCGTACGCTCGATATCCAGACGGACGTATTGGTGTGGTTCGGCCACTCATCGTATTTTCTGCAAGCCGATGGCAAACGGTTCCTCGTTGATCCGGTGTTCAATGGCAACGCTTCGCCCGTCTCGTTTACAACGAAGAGCTTCCCCGGCACTACCGGATATCATGCATCGGACATGCCAGCCATCGACTATCTTATCATTACGCATGATCATTGGGATCACCTCGACTACAACACGGTCAAAAAACTTGAGCCTACGGTAAAACAGGTGATTTGCCCCTTGGGCGTCGGCGCGCATCTTGAACATTGGGGATATCCGCCAACCAAGATCACCGAACTAGATTGGCATGAGTTGGCACCGCTGGCCGAAGGCTTCACGCTACGAGCAACCCCCGCACGCCATTTCTCCGGCCGCGGCCTCAAGCGCAATGGCACACTCTGGGCATCGTTCGTGCTCAACACCCCGTCCCGGCGCATTTTTATTGGCGGAGACAGCGGCTATGGCAGTCATTTTCAAGCAATCGGCAACCAATACGGGCCGTTTGATTTGGCCATCCTTGAAAATGGGCAGTACAATGCTTACTGGATATACATCCACATGCTGCCCCATCAAGTGGTACTCGCGGCCAAAGATCTGGGAGCAAAACGCCTGCTGCCCGTACATAATTCCAAGTTTCCACTGGCCATGCATGCGTGGGACGAACCCTTAATTCTTGTATCCGAAAGCAGTAAAAACACGGATATGCCACTGTTGACACCCCAGATCGGCCAGCCGGTCTACTTGAGCGATAGCACGCAGGTATTCAACCGCTGGTGGGATGGGGTAGAATAGGACGCAAGCCCGCCGTTATAAAAGCTCACATTCAAACCCATGATCGCGAAACAGCGATACGACCTCAGCATCGATATTTGTTGTGGATTCCATCCTCAGCACCCGATCGCTGTCCCATAGATCAAAACTAAAACAGCTGCCCGGAAATCGTAAAGCCAGCATTTCCAGTATGGGTTTTGCCTGCCATTCTTCAACCACATTAGTCCGGTACACGGTAATCAGTAATTTGCCATCCAATGAAGGCTGCATATAAACACTTTTCATCCCTTTCGGTAGACCATTAACGTATTGAATTCGACCGTGCAAAAATGAACGACAACGATCAAAAACATCCCGTGCAAAACGGATTAAAAACCCGCCAAAAATTACAACAAATTGATTATCTAATATTTAACCTCCTGTTTCAGGCAATATAAGCCGTGAACCTAAGACAAATTTCAGGTTTTGCGGCAGCCACGACGTCTCCGGCTGTTTGATTTCGGACATAGGATCGCAGCGAAGTGAGCGTTCCAGCCAGAATCAAACAGCTGGGGATAAACGGAAATTTGTCGCACAACTTTAGGCTATTTCGCGCTAAAAATTTATTTTTGGAATCAAACATTCTTGGCATCAATTTCCGTGAAACATGGATTTTTACCAACACTTTCCACTGACGAATATCCAGGGTATCGGTCTCGAAAATCCGGATGATATGTCCGCCACCATCCATCTCTCGCATGACGGATTGGGCGTGTTCTCTGCCAGCAGCCAGCGTTACCAGCACGCGTGGGTGACGGACTGCCAGACAGAGCCGATATTGACGATGTACTTTTCGATGGTCGGAATCTGCCAGGCCAAGGAAAAACACTGCCCAAAAATCTACGAACTGCGACACAATCACCATATCCTTAGCTTTTCGCCATACTTCGAAGGCATGTATTCCGTGAAAGGCGAGCGTATCGATACCTTTGGCGTGAGCATGACGGAGCGCCACTTCAAACGGCTGATGGTTAGTGAGCTGGATTGCCTCCAACGGTTTTGGGAGAAAGTAAGCCGCAGCGAAGAGGCCGATATTGCCCCTTTTCCTTTACCCATTACGCCCTTGCAGAAGATACTAATCCACGAACTTCAGCATTGTGCGTATACGGGCGAAATGAAAAAATTGTTCTACGAGTCGAAAATCGCTGAACTCTTTTTAGCCCAGGCCTTACAGGCGGAAACCGCTTACGGCATGACTACTCAGGACTTATCGTCGCCTGATCGGGCTCGATTGCATGCGGCCAAAGCATTTATCGAGAAAAACATGCTGGAACCGTTAAACATGCGGCGGATATGCCAGGAAACAGGGCTCAATGATTTCAAGCTAAAAAAGGGCTTCAAGGAACTTTTTGGCACCACCGTGTTCGAATATTTCACCAGACTCCGGATGGAATATGCGCGCAAATTACTACTTGACACGTCGCACCATGTGAATGAGGTGGCCTACACCCTGGGATACGGCGACCCCTACAACTTTACGAAGGCATTCAAGAAGCACTTCGGCTACTTGCCCAGCAAGCTCAAAGTATAAAAAATCCGTACCTTCGCTTCCATAAACCCTATCACCCATGGACAACGCCTATCGGATCCCGGCGCGTAGAACAGTTATCATCGCAACGACAGGGATCATCATCGCAGTAGCCACCTTTTTTATTTGGAAAAATTACCAACCGGTGGCCGTGAACGCCAGCAACATCGCCTTTGCTAAATACATTGAAGGGTACTCAACCGGTGTGATCTCCCGGAAAAGCACGATACGGGTACGCCTCGCCGCACAGGTCAGTACCTTCCAGCAGACCAATCAGGAAGAAAATCGCCGGCTGTTTACCTTCACCCCTGCCCTAAAAGGCAAAACCTACTGGGTTGATGCCCGTACCGTAGAATTTAGACCCGACGAACCCTTAACCCCCGGAGCGGCATACCGCGCAAAATTTGAGCTTGGCCAAGTAGCGGAAGTCGCCGAAGAACTGCAGGCCTTCGTATTCGACTTTAAGGTCATCGCCCCCGCCTATAGCATCGAAATGGATGGGCTGAAGACACAGACCTCCAGTGCAATGGACCGGATGAAATTTACGGGACGCATCCGTTTTTCGGACAATGAACAGCCGGAAGCCATCGAAAAGATATTGACCGCCACCCATGAAGGGGACCCCCTGCGCATCAAATGGGCACATGACGGCGCCGCCCGTGTTTCGGCATTTACCATTGACTCCGTCTTACGTGGCGAGCAAGCGACCAAGCTGACATTGCAGTGGGATGGTACGCCCATCCATGCCAGAAAAAAGGATAAGCAGGATGTTGAGGTACCGGAAGTCGGCGCATTTAAGGTGCTTGACATCCGCGCAATACATGAACCCGATCAGCATGTGTTGATACAGTTTTCAGATCCGCTGTTGGTAGCCCAGCAACTCCATGGCCTGATTGGCGTCAGCGGTGTCAGCGACACGCGCTACACCATTGATGGTAGCGAAGTGAAGGTCTATGCACCCAACAGGCTTGAAGGCAATTATTCGGCGACAATAAACGAAGGTGTAGCGAACATCAACGGGCAAAAAATCACAACGGCCTATGCGGCCAACCTCAACTTTGAAAACAGGTTACCGTCCGTAAGTATCCCGGGAAAAGGCACTATTCTGCCCGGTTCAGGCAAGCTTACGATGCCCTTCGAGGCGGTTAACCTCCGCGCCGTAGACGTAACCATCGTGAAAATCTACGAAAACAATGTGCCCCAGTATTTTCAGAACACCTACGACAGCAAATTCGAACTCCGCCGCGTGGCTAAACCGGTCGTGCAGAAAACCATCCCGCTGGACACGGACAACGGACTCAATCTGCGGCGCAAAAATCGATTTTCATTAGACATCGACCAATTGCTGAAAGCCGAGCCCGGCGCTATTTACCGTATCCTGATTGGTTTTCGCCACAGCTACTCCGTATACCCATGCGGCGAGGCCAGCGTCGGCGAGGCCGGCGAAGAAGAGGGGCGCCAATATTATTACGCAGACCATATCGATGAAGACGACGAATTCTGGTCACGGTACAACAATTACTACCCTTACGATTACGATTGGAACGAACGCGACAACCCCTGTCATCCTTCATACTATACCACCGAACGGTGGGCAAGCCGGGATATGCTCGCTTCAAACATTGGGCTCCTTGCCAAGCGCGGCAACGACAACAGCATGACCGTCATTGCAACCAGCATTCTCTCCGCCCAACCGCTGGAAGGCGTGGAAATCAAATTACTGGATTATCAACAGCAGGTCATCCAAACCGGCACGACAAACCGTGATGGTTTCGTTGAAATAGCGGCTATCCGGAAGCCCTTCATGCTCATCGCCGCGAAGAATGACGAACGGGGTTATCTCAAACTCGACGATGGTTCGGCGCTTCCGCTCGGGCGATTTGACGTGGGCGGCGACGTGGTGCAAAAAGGAATCAAGGGATTTATCTATGGCGAACGCGGTGTCTGGCGGCCTGGTGATTCGCTTTTCATCAGTTTCATCATGGAAAACCAATCAGCCAACCTACCGGCCGGCCATCCTGTCACGTTGGAATTGTACAACCCCAAGGGCCAGCTGGCCAGCCGTTTGGTGGAATCGAGGCACACAAATGGCTTTTATACCTTCAAGACGCAGACCGCATCCACCGCACCTACCGGCAATTGGCTGGCCAAGGTCAGTGTCGGCGGCGCCGTATTCCAGAAAACACTGAAAATAGAAACCGTCATCCCTAACCGCCTCCGCATCGCGCTTGACTTCGGCGATCACAAGGTACTGCGTAAAGGCAGCAACATTCCCGTACGACTTGCTGCCCAGTGGCTCTTCGGAGCCGATGTGCAACACCTGAATGCGCGTGTCGAGGCCGTTGTATCACCCGTGGCTACGTCTTTTGCGGGCTACCCGCAATACACGTTTGACGACCCCACACGTAGCTTCACCACGGAAAGTGAGGTGCTTTTTGACGGCACGTTGGATGGGCAGGGGAAAGCCTCCTTCCCTGCGGATATCACCGCTACCAATGAAGCCCCCGGTATGCTGCGCGCCAGCTTCACCACCCGGGTTTTTGAGCCGGGTGGCCATTTTAGTATTGATAACGTCAACATGCCATATAGCCCATATGACAGTTACGTGGGTTTGCGCACGCCGCAAGGCGACCGCCTGTCGGGCATGTTGCTGACCGACCAGGACCATGAAGTGGAAATCGTGGATGTAGATGCCAATGGCAAAAAAATCGCCGGCAGCCGCCGCGTTCAGCTCGAACTTTACAAAATCCGCTGGCGATGGTGGTGGAACCAGGAGGGAGAATATTTCGGCAACTTCACGCAAGACCGGTATAACCAACTACTCAAAAAAGAGACCATCACACTCAACAATGGCAGCGGCAAGTGGAATATCCGCATAAATTATCCCGATTGGGGCCGTTACCTCATTCGGGTGGTTGATCTTTCCAGTGGCCATGCTGCCGGAAAGACCTTGTATATCGACTGGCCCGGCTGGGCACAGCGCGAACAGCAAAATAATCCTACTGAAGCAGCCATGCTGTCGTTTACTGCCGACAAGCAAACCTATCGTGCGGGCGATGAGATTACGCTGACCATCCCGTCCTCGGCGGGCGGACGAGGCCTCATCTCTGTTGAGAGCGGCAGCCGCGTACTCCAACGTGAGTGGATAACCACCGAGCAGGGGCAGACCGTTTATAAGTTTAAAGCAACGGCGGCGATGGCCCCTAACGTATTTGCAAATGTCACCCTGCTGCAACCGCACGCGCAAACGGCCAACGACCTTCCCATCCGCATGTACGGCGTTATCCCGCTGAACGTTGAAAATCCGCAAACCGTCCTCAAGCCCGCCATAACGTTGGCCAAAACGCTACGTCCTGAGACAAAATCCAGCATCACGGTTTCCGAAGCTTCGGGCAAGGCCATGACCTATACGGTAGCCCTGGTCGATGAGGGACTGCTTGACCTGACCCGCTTTAAGACGCCCGACCCACACGCCAGCTTCTACGCGCGCGAAGCATTGGGCGTCAAATCATGGGATCTTTTTGATCAAGTGCTCGGGGCGTGGGGCGGCGACCTGGAGCGTATCCTCAGTATCGGTGGCGACGGTGAAATCGACCGCAACGTAAATCCCGCTAAAGCGAACCGCTTTCAGCCTGTGGTCAAGTTCCTGGGGCCGTTCACGCTGCGTAAGGGCGGCAAAAACACCCACACCTTTACATTGCCCCCATATGTCGGGTCGGTACGCGCCATGGTGGTCGCCGGACAGGATGGGGCATACGGATTTGCCGAAAAGGCAGTAGCCGTCAAAAAGCCCCTGATGCTGTTGGCTACCCTGCCGAGAGTTATTGGCCCCGGGGAATCCTTCAGGCTCCCCCTTACGGTCTTTGCCATGGAAAACCACGTCAAACAGGTAAACCTTGAAGTGACCGCATCCGGCGGATTGTCCGTACAGCAAGGAAGGCAAACGCTCGCATTTGCCGAGCAGGGCGAACAAATGGCATATGCAACGGTCACCGCGGGAAATCATACCGGAGTGGGCAAGCTCCGGGCCGTGGCGAGCAGCGGTAATGAAACGGCCGTATACGAAGTGGAAATCGATGTCCGCAATCCCAACCCCTTTGTTACCTCGGTGGATAAAGCCGAAGTCAACGGCGGTGCTTCGTGGCAACGGGATATTACGCCGCTCGGGCCGGGCAACCGCAATAGCGCGATGGTGGAGGTATCTTCCCTGCCTCCCATCAACCTCAGCAAACGGCTCAACTACCTCATCCGCTATCCCTATGGATGTGTGGAGCAGGTCACCTCAAGCGTTTTCCCCCAGTTGGTGCTCGATCGGCTTGTCGAACTCAGCGGAACGGACAAGACTGCTATTGACCGAAACGTCAAGGCGGGAATCAATCGGCTCCGCAATTATCAGTTGCCCAATGGCGGACTGGGATACTGGCCGGGCGCCAATGACGCCGATGAATGGAGCACCAATTACGCAGGCCATTTCCTGCTTGAAGCGCAGGCCAAAGGGTTTGCCCTGCCCGCCGGCTTTTTAGACGGGTGGTTGCGCTACCAGCGAAACATGGCACAAAACTGGACGCCCAATCAATACAATTGGCGCGGGGGCGATCTTGTACAGGCTTACAGGCTGTATTTGCTGGCCTTAGCCAAAGCGCCAGAAATTGGTGCGATGAACCGGCTGAAAGAATTTCAATACCTGTCTGACGAGGCAGCATGGCGCCTTGCGGCCGCTTACCAACTGGCGGGCCAGGGCATCATCGCCAATCAATTGGTCAAGAACAAGCCGACCGATGGCAAACCTTATGGCCAAGCCGGACGTACCTTCGGATCGGCGCTGCGCGATCGTGCGATGATACTCGAAACGCTGGCATTGGTGGGGCGGCGTGAGGAAGCTGAACGCGTACTGACCGCAGTAGCCGCTAAGCTGGGAGACGACAACTGGTATAGCACGCAAACCACGGCTTATGCCTTGCTTGCCATCGGCAAATTTAGCGGCGCCCCCCAACAAGGCACCCCTTTTTCCTATACACTTAATGGCAAGTCCAATACCGTCAAGATGGCCACCTACCTGCACCGCATCACGTTGGACATGAAGACGCCTATTAATCAATTGCGCATCCAAAATGACAGCAACCGCAAATTGTATATCCGCGTTGTACGCGAAGGCCAAGTGCCTGCAGGCGAAAACCCGCCCGTGGCCAATCATGAAGGTTTGCTGGCGATGGACGTGCGTTATACCGACAACAAGGGGGAAGTCATCCATCCGGCAAGACTCATGCAGGGCACGGATTTTATCGCCGAAGTGACCCTTAAAAATATCGGAAACATGGGCACATATGAACATATGGCACTCGCGCAGATTTTTCCGTCGGGCTGGGAAATCATCAACACCCGGCTAAACGACACGGAGTCGGCGTTGCGCTCCTCCCCCGCTGCGTTCAAGGACATCCGTGACGATCGTGTGCTTACACATTTCAACATCAGGCAGGGCGAAACGCTGACGTACCGCGTATTACTTAACGCCTCCTATGCAGGCCGTTATTTCCTGCCAGCAGTAAGCGCCGAGGCGATGTATGACGACCGGATTCAGGCCATCGTCCCCGGAAACTGGGTAGAAGTTGTGGACGGCGGTCAGTGAACGGTGGCCGGTGGCCGCTGATCGCTGTCCGCCGATCACCGAACTGCAGTCAATGCCTGCTCAATCAATTCGCCATAAAATTCGGTTTCGGTCATTCCTGCCGCACGAACCTGCTGGGGGATGAAGCTTTGAGCCGTCTGCCCCGGCACGGTATTGATCTCAATGAAAAAGAAACGCTCAGTGTCTTTTTCGAGGAAAAAATCGACGCGGACCATGCCCCGGCAGTTCAGCCGGATATAAATAGCCTTCACCAGCCGCTCGATACGGTCCCGCTGTTCGGCAGAAAGGGCTGCCGGGGTAATTTCCTGCGTCAAACCTGCCACATATTTGGCCTCGAAATCAAAAAACTCGCGCTCCGTGATGACCTCCGTCGCCGGTAACACAAACAACCCGTCCGCACGCCGGTAAATGCCTACCGAAAATTCCCTCCCTTCCACAAACGCTTCCACAATCACTTGCCTGCCAGTATTGGCTGCATTGAATGCCTTTTCAATCGCTTCGGCCAGTTCGGTTTCGGCTTTCACTTTGGTCATCCCAATGCTGCTTCCGCCGCCATTCGGCTTTACGAAACAGGGCAATGCCAACTCCCGCAAGACGATATCTGCTGCCTCTCCCCGCTGTGACTCGAATAGCTGTACCGACTTAGCCAGATACAAGTCTGGTATGCCCGCCAATACCGCTTTGGTATACGCCTTGTTCATCGTCAGCGCCGAAGTAAGCGCATCGCACGAGGTGTAAGGCAGACCTATCATATCAAAATAGCCTTGCAGCCGGCCATCCTCCCCCGGGGAGCCGTGCACCATGATAAAGGCCAGGTCAAAACGGACGACATTTCCGTCCATCGGTAATGTAAAATCTTCCCGGTTAATCGCGTGTTTCACGCCATTATCAGCCACGAAAAACCAGCTGGTGGCCGTGATGGTGATCAAATATACATCGTATTTGGACTTATCAAGTTGCTGGTAAACAAATTCCGAGCTCTTCAGCGAAATCTCAGCCTCCGCTGTATATCCCCCAGTAACCAATGCAATTTTCAGTTTCATATGCAGCAAACTTAGTTAAAATCGGGCACTTTTTTTACCGGATGCTTCGCGGTGCATGATAAGTTTCGGATGAGGCCGTTCACGATTTCACCGTAGGCCCGCATCGCCGCGCCACCTCTCTTGCATATGAAAGCAAGTTTGGCTAAGTTTGTCCGGCATATCCGATTTTGATTGACAGGATGCAAAGTGTGGCGCTAATATTGCGGAGCCACCTAATAAACAGGGCATTCAACACCGATACGACAGATGACAACATGGTAAAATTTTTTCAGTACCTAAGAACAGACACATTTAGAAAAAACCTTATAGGTGCACTTATCGGGCTGACCGTCTTTTTTCTAATCATCGTTTTCAGCCTTCGCCAATACACGCGCCACAGCGAGTCCGTGGCGGTCCCCGAACTCAAAGGGTTACTGATAGATGATGCCGTAAAAAAATTGCAGTCGCAAGGGTTTGAATACGATCTGGACTCGGTGTATCAAGTAGATGCAAAACCCGGCTTGGTGATTGAACAGGATCCAGATCCCAATACGAAGGTAAAGAAAAACCGGACCCTTTACCTAACCATCATTACGCGTACGGCGCCGGAAGTGGCTTTTCCGGACCTCGTAGAAAAAACGTTTGTGGAAGCGCGGGCCGTACTGAATAGCTATGGACTGAAACTGGGAGATACGACGTATATTCCCGATATCGCGCGTGACGTCGTGCTCGATGTCAAGTTCGGTGGCGAACGGCTCAATGCCGGGCGCCCCGTGCCGAAGGGATCGACCATCGATTTGGTCTTGGGCGACGGACGGGGTGCCAATGAGGTGCAAGTACCGGACCTCACCGGCCTCACGTTGGCCGAAGTACAGTTTGCACTGCAAGGCGCATCGCTGACGTTAGGCACGGTCAACTATATGGGCATGGTGACCGATAGCCTCACTGCTGTGGTCATTACCCAAACGCCAGCACCGGATGATCCGATGGTAAGCATTGGGACACCAGTAAACATCGCATTGGCGAATCAGTGATAGGTGGTCGGTGATGGTACGTTGAGGAACAATACATATGGAAAAAACAAAAAAGAAAGGGCTTTTTAGGCTACTGCTCGTGATTGCCAGCGTGGCGGCAATCATCGGAATCATCTTCGCTTATCGATTTTACAAAGGTTTTTTTGCCCCGAATGTCACTGCCGAAACCGAATACTTGTATGTTTATACGCATTGGGATTTTGAGGATGTCATGACCAGCATCGGAGAACTGCATATCGTCGACGATACCGCTTCATTCCGCTGGGCCGCCAACAAGATGGAATACCCTGACCGTATCAAACCGGGGAAGTACAAACTGGAGCCGGGCATGAACAACCGCACGCTAATCAATAAATTAGGCGGAGGCTTCCAAGAACCCGTCAAGCTCCGATTTGAAAACATCCGGCTCAAGGAAAACTTCGCCGCCGTACTGGCCAACCATCTTGAACCGGATTCCATCGCCTTTATTGACCTGTTAAACAACGATAGCCTCGCTACGCGATACGGGTTCAACCGCGAAAACTTCTTTAGCATGTTCATCCCTAATACATACGAGCTGTACTGGAATACCTCCGCAACGCGTTTTGTGGAACGCATGCATGAAGAATACCAGAAATTCTGGAACCCTGCGCGTAGGGCAAAAGCGGAAAAACTCAACCTCACGCCCCAAGAAGTCAGCGTACTGGCGTCCATCGTCAAAGGTGAAGCTTTGCATACCGATGAAATGCCTACCATTGCTGGACTTTACCTCAACCGCCTGCGGAAAGGTATGTTGCTACAGGCCGACCCCACGGTTATCTTTGCCAATCAAGATTTTACCATCCGCAGAGTGTTATACAGGCATCTCCGCACAGACTCGCCGTACAACACGTACTTGTACCGTGGCCTGCCTCCCGGACCCATTATGATGCCCAGTATCGCGGCGATTGATGCTGTGCTGAACTACCAACAGCACGACTACCTGTATATGGTTGCCAAAGAGGATTTCTCGGGGTACCACAATTTTGCCGTGTCACAGGCTGAACATAGCAGGAACGCGCGCAAATTCCAACAAGCATTGAACGAACGAAATATCATGCGCTGATGTACACGTTTGAAACGAAAGTAAGAGTTCGCTATGCGGAAACCGACCAGATGGGATACGTCTATTACGGCAATTACGCCACGTTCTACGAGGTAGGGCGCGTGGAACTTTTCCGCAGCCTGGGATTCTCATACAAAGCACTGGAAGACAGCGGCATCATGCTTCCGGTATTGGAGCTGCACTCCCGTTTTATAAAACCGGCCAGATATGATGAAGAACTTACGGTACGGGTTTCTTTAAAAGAAAAGCCGGCAATCAAAATCCGGTTTGACTATGAGCTGTTTAATTCAGAAGGCGAGTTACTTAATACAGGGACAACCACCTTGGTATTCGTCAACATCAAGCGCAACAAGCCATGCATGGCGCCCCCTGAATTTCTGGACCACTTGCAACGCTACTTCCCATAACGATGAGCTGGGCACACCGTATACTACTGAAATTCAAACCCTACAACCATTTTGTAGAATGGACCAAAGTGGTTGTGCTTCCCGGATTTGGATCGCTGCCCCTATATACGGTCGCTACGTTTTTTTTTCAGGAAATAGCGCGTGAATCCATTCTCAATAAAGCTTCCTCCTTGGCTTACAACTTCATGCTGGCTATTTTCCCGGGCATTATTTTTTTATTTACGTTGATTCCTTATATTCCCATAAACAATTTTCAGCAGCAATTGCTTGACTTCATGGAGGTGGTCATGCCCGAAAACGCCTTTCTTACGGTGGAATCTACGTTGGAAGACATCGTGAAGAACCAAAACAGCGGCTTGCTCTCCGTTGGTTTTATCTTAGCAACCTTCTTTGCAACGAATGGCGTCAGTTCACTGATGCTGGCATTCAACAAATCATCGTTACTTATCGAAAGCCGGAGCTGGGGCCATCAACGGTTAGTCGCTATAGGCCTGACCTTGATGATCATCATCGCGCTCACGGTAGGGATGACCGTCTTTACCGCCGCCGGTTATGTCATCGGTTATTTGCGGAAAAACCTCGAATTCAACGCGGCGTTCTGGGGCTTCGTCATTACGGCATCCCGGTGGCTGATTCTCTTTGGCATCTATTTTTTTACGGTAAGTGTGCTGTATAAGTTCGGCCCGGCATCGTCAAGGAAGTGGAAACTTTTTAGCCCCGGTGCCATGCTGGCGACCATTCTTGCCATATTGACATTTTCGGGATTTGCGTTTTACATCAACAACTTTAACGCATACAACAAACTTTACGGCTCCATCGGCACCTTGATTGTCATCATGATCTGGCTTTATCTCAACTCGCTGATTTTACTGGTAGGCTTTGAATTAAACGCCAGCATAGCCCTTTCGAAGCAAAGCATCAAGATTGTACGTCCCCGTAGATTCAACACATTCAAATCCAACGACGCCGTTACGGACGCTGTGCGCACGACAAAATAAGAACGAACCGATTAATTTTTTTTCCGCTGAATGAACTCTGGCACACTTTTATCGGATAAGCTGCCATATGGCCGTGCCTGTTGCACCTCTGCCAATTGACCATGAAAGAAAACACAAAAAAAACGCCTGCAGTAAGAATCGTATTGTTGTGTTGTTTTATTACCCTTTTTCTGTTTATCGGAGCCGTCTTTATTTATCAGTATCGGCAATACCGGACACTTGAAAAGCGGTTGACCAACGCATATGAGATTCGCCAAATGGGCTTGGAAAACCTCAACTACCTGTTTTCGACGTATAGTGAAGTCGAAAACACCTTTCGCCTTTATACGCTGGACTTTGCTGACAGCAGCTACCATGCATACCTTGACAAGATCAACCTGCTCAAGAGCTTCATCGATTCGCTGGCGTCCCTTCCCGTCGGCGACACCTCGGCGAACAATCCTGCTTTGAAAATAACGGCACAACAACAAATCGCAATGGAATTCGCTACGCTCAAAAAGCGGCTGGACCATTTGGTGTTGCATACCAGTGATTCCCTCTATTTGCTGAACACCTCGGTTCGCCAAAAGCGGGTTAGTCCACGAAAAATGGAGTCCATTGTCAATCAGGTGCTGATCGACTCCACAAACAAACAAAAAGTCGACACCATCGTACGGAAACGGCCCGGGTTGCTCCAGCGGATTTTCAACACGAAGGACGATACGATTGTAATAGCCAACGAGCAGCACCAACTCGACATCGAGCGTGTGACCCTACTCAAGCAAAACCTATCAGCCGCGCAGCAAGACATCACCCAGTTGTATAACCATAATTTCAACGAGCTACGAAATACGTTCGTGCAGCTTCAAAAGAAAGAACGGCAGCTGGTCACCACCAATCTTAATCTATTAAACGGACTTAAAGAAAACGTGGAGGCGATTAAAGAGCTCAATATTTATGTGCTGCGCCAGGCAGAAGAGCATGATTTCGCGCTTTACAAAGAAAATATCGAACGTTTTGGTAAGCAATTGATTTTTGCGTTGATCCTGATGTTTGTGATGATCATCGCATTGGGTTATTATCAAGTTTATGCAACGTCATACGAACGCAGGCTCCGGGAAGAAAAAGACTATGCTGCTAAGCTCGCCGAGGAAAAAACCAGTGTATTGGCTAATATCAGCCATGAGATCCGTACGCCGCTCAACTCGCTCCTGGGCATCATTGACCTGTTTAAAAACAGAACAGCGTCCGGCAATATCGACGCAAAACTCATCGACTCCGCATATTACAGCATCAACATCGTCAGCAATAACATCACCGATATTCTGAGTTTAAGCAAACTGGAGGCGTCCAACAAAGGCGACATCGCATTGGAATACTTCGATCCGAACAGGTCGTTTCAGGAAGTCGTCTCCCTTCACCGACACCAAGCCGAACTCAAAAACCTGCGCTTAGGCACCGAAATCGATATTAACGAACAACTGAATATACTAAGCAACGAATTCAGAATCCGGCAAATCGCTTCGAATTTTTTAAGCAACGCTATCAAGTATACGCAGAAAGGTGAGATTATTTTCCGTGCATCGGTATCCAATCCAGCCGGCAGTAATTCTTGGCTGCACATCGAAGTGGAAGACACCGGCATTGGCATCAAGGAGCAGGATCGGCGCCATGTTTTTCGCAAATACTTCACAGCCAGCCCGAACTCAGGCGGCATTGGTCTGGGACTCTACATCACCAAAATCATGGTCGAAGAACTGGGCGGTACAATCGGGTTGAAAAGCAAGCATGAGCAAGGGTCTATCTTTTTCGCGGACATTCCATTTTTTCAAAGCAAAACCGAAAAACTTGAACAGCCAAAAACCAAGCTGTCTGATTTGCCTGCCGACCTGCGTTTGTTGGTTGTGGATGACAATCCCATCAATATTCTGCTGATGAAACAGTTTTTCAAGGGGATCGGGAGCATTCACACCGTCAATAACGGAGAGGATGCATTAGCATCACTGCAAGAACAGCCTATCGATGTGATCATTACCGACATTAATATGCCCGGTATAAGTGGCGTCGAATTACTGGAAAAAATCCGAAACGACGACCGCTACAGGTCTATCCGCGTACTGGCCATCTCGGCCGACAGGTCCACCTTGAAATATGCCGAAGAAAGTCCTGCTGAAGCATCGTTCGACGGTTTCATAGAAAAACCATTTACAGAAGGCGAAATCGTGAAAACGATCTTAAAAACGCTTGCTTAATGTACATCAAGCTGACAGGATGGCATTCCCGCCAGCTTGATGTAGGTATTAAAGTGATTTGGAGGCCGTACCGCCCTTTTTGCTATCCACGGTCACCGTAAATTTACTTCCGCCTTTCACCAGCCACCGTACCGTCGCTATGCCATTACTTGGGATATTGGTTACCCGGATGTTTGCCGGATCGTTACGTTGTTCTTTGGTTATGCCGAGGTCGCGGTTTTCCACCACCATCCCGGCCACCACTTGCCCCCCACGCAATGACACCACATCCGGCACTTCTATTTTATTTGCGATGTCGTGCGCTGAATGCGTCGGGATGAGGCGATCGTTCCTGATGATCGCCGTCACCTGCTTGAGCCCGCCACCTATGTCGACCACTTCAACGTCAGCCACCTCCAATTTGGGTGTATGGTACGCATGGTAAATGACGAACGACGCATTCCGGTGGGCATCGCTTTCGAGCAGAAACCCGGGGTGCAGGCGTCCGTAATTTTTCTTGAAACCGCCGATTTCAATCTCACCGTACTGTGGGTGGTTATACGGTGTCCATTCGACAAATCCATCGCCGAACATGAGGTATTGATCAAACGCATATTGATCGGCTTGAGCGGCCCCGAATCCGCCGCCCTGCTGCTGCCTGTTGAAGTAAAAATTCGCATTCCATAACTCATTACTCATCGCGAAGACACCCCGTGCGCCGTGCATCCAATCAAATTCGCCGCCATATACCGAATACAAATCTTTATACGTGACGATATAGCGGTATCCGGGGATAAGCTCCTCCCCTTTTTTGCCAAGCGCATCATACACCGCGATATCATCACGGGTGAAGTTAGGTTCATCTTCCTGTGCCCCCGGCCCACGCAACAGAAGCCCTCCCGTGTTGTGAAAGCTCTGCGCTGCCGCAATATTGGGGTGACTCAGGAAAAAATCGGCTACCGCACGGTTTTCGGGAAGCGAAAACGGGTATTTGTAAGCCCCACCCTGAATGTAGTTGGGCTGCCAGTTCCATCCCCAATCCCGGTTGGGGTCGTATCCGCCGGCACCATCCTCGTTGACCAGGCCATCACCGTCATTGTCTATACCTTCGTAGCCCAGCAGCTCGTATTCGCCCCGTTGTCCTTCCTCGGCGCGGATAAGCCTGCGCGGATCCTTCGGGTCCGGGATGTACTCGCCATACGGACTTTTCCTGCGCATCTGCGTGATATGTCCGTCGCCGTTGAGATCATCGAAATCATCCTCATCGACCAAGCCATCGCGGTCGTTGTCTACCGGCTTTTGCCCAGAGCGCGAGGAGTTTTGCGTGTTGGGGTTATGGATGAAATGATCACGCGAATCAGGACTGATACTGGGTGCAATATAAAACGTTTTTTCTGCCAGCAATTGCTTAAAAAACGGGTTGCCGGCCGCGTGCATCTCCGTAATATACCAAGCGATGTACAAGGCAAATTCGACGCCTTGTATTTCATTAGCATGGATACCGCCATCGATATATGTAGCAGGCTTGCGATCAGCTTCGCCTTGTCCTTTATCGGTAATGGTCAGCATCCAAAGGTCACGCCCCTGCACTGTTTTTCCGATGGATGACAACGACACGAGGTTGGGATGCTCGGCCGCCATTTTGCGGTAGATTTCTTCCAGCAACGTATTGTCGTGATACCGGTTCCAACTAATAGGCACTTTGGGATTCGCCGGCGATCCGGCCGCCGCCAGGAAATGCTCCGATTGCTGGGCCATCGCTGTAAAAGCCATGATCATCGCGATGGAAAGAGCAAGTATATATCTTTTGTTTCTTGTCATCGTTGTAAAAATTTAAAGGGTTACCTCCACTGTCTGCGTCCCGGTAGAAACGCTCCCTGCTGTGATGTTCAGTTTACCGCTGCCTTGTACCAACCAGCTCAACTCGACCGCTTCGCGGCCCCCAATCGCGTCAAGGGTTTGCGTTTTACGGCCGCTCACCACCTGCTGGCTACCGGTGGTCTGTACATTTACGGCGATACGCTTAAGAAAATAGCTCCGCTCGCCCACCTGGGTTAGGTTGGGCAACAATCCAGCATTGAACACTTTCAGCGACACGCGCGTGAGTCCGTTGTCCAGCTTTTCGGTTTTTAAATCCACCACTTCCAGTTTCGGAGCCATATTGGCAAGAGCCACGACAAAGTCCGTGTGGCGGTCGACGATATCGCTGACCAACGCATAGGGTGGGTTGGTCAACACAAACGGATGGATTCCGCCAACTTCTACGCGCTTACCGGGGAAATCGGGATGTTCGATAGCCTTCCATTCCGAAAACGTATTGGTTATCCCTTCCGCAGCGGCCCATTTCAGGTACGTGGCTACCGGATCCGCGGCACTGTTATTTGCACTCCGATTGCGGCCCGTTGAGTCCGGCTTGGGGGCAGGCACCCACCATCCCGGGGTACTGAAGCTAAACCGCCCATAGTGATAATATGCCCATTCGGCAAAATTGCCCTCTCCGGCGGCTGTCTTGGGAGCACCGGCCGTTCCCGTTATTTTGTTATATTGTTCAGACACGAATGCATTTGCTTTAACGTCCTGTGCCGACCAGCTGGTAATTTTCCGACCGCCCGGACGCCGTCCCAATTGCGGCTGCTCCTCACCTCCCCGCCCAGCTTGCTCAGGCACGGAAAGGTTGTTGTAGGGGCCGAATGAGACCACGGCATAAACATTGAATGCATCGTACAGAAAGTCAAATAAGGCCCGGTTTTCCACTTCTGATACGGCATGTTCGCCAGCGCCAGGCACAAAATTCTTGTACCTATAGGTAGCGTTTTTGTTGAAATGGATTCCCTCTTCGCCATCCTCATTGAACGCACCATCTTTATCGTTGTCGATCCCTTCCGTAAAAAGCAGGTATTGTCCGGTTTGTCCTTTCGACAAATCTGCCGGGATCAGCGACCGCGGCTCGTCCGGGTTGATGATATGCGTACCTATAGCATCTTCCACACGGATAAACGTGATTTTGCCATCTCCATCCAGATCGTCGTAGCCATCCTCTCCCACCTGGCCATCCCTATCATAATCAGCCTTGCTCGCGTTTCCGCTGCGCTCGTATTGCAGTGCAGCAAAATATTGCTCTGTCGCATCGGGGCTCATATTGGGGAATACATAGAACGTCTGGTCGCCAAGAAGCCCTTGGATGCGGTCTGACTGAACGTCGGCCAATAGTTTTTCAGCAAACCCGATGGCAAGCTCAACGCCGAGGAGGTGTTTGCCTTCCACCCCACCCACTACGGCAACAGCCGGCTTCTGGTCCGTCTGCCCGGTGCCGATGGTGATCAGCCAGATATCCGAGCCACCTGCAGTTTTGGCCAGTGACTGGGTTTTGACATACTTGGGGTGACTTTTTGCAAGAGCAGCCACCCGTTGCGCAAGCTGCTGCCTGTTGCTGTAATCGGACTGTGCATGAAGGCTTCCTCCACACACCAATGCCACACATAATGATAGTAAGATTTTTTTCATCTACATAAATCGTTTTTTTAATGGCGATGAAGCCCACTTAGCTACCGCCCACATAGAAGCCACGGCATGACTTTATTCAGGAACACGAGCTAATTAGATTCATTCAGTCATTGGGTTTGATTTTTTCGCGCAATTTAGGCAAAAAGCGCAAACCGTCACGATTCAGCAATTCATGTGATATAAATGTTACAGGCAACAGCTGCAGCAAAAAAAACACAGCCCCGATCAGTGAGCTGTGTTTGCATTCGTTGGTTTTCCAACGATCGAATGACAAATGTAGCCTATTGGCGTATAGGTGATACGGCTGTCGTATCCGACGGTGTGGATTCGCTGCCGGTAGCTGCGCCGTTCTCGGGTGCTTTGTCGATGAGCTCCATGAATTGATCGAGCTTTGGCGTGATAATGATCTGTGTGCGGCGGTTGCGGGTCCTTCCGCTTTCCGTGTCATTGCTTGCAATCGGATTGTACTCACCCCGTCCCGCTGCGGTAAGGCGCTTAGGATCCACACCATAGTCGTTTTGCAAAGCCTGCACGACAGACGAACCACGCAACACACTCAGATCCCAGTTATTGCGGATATTGCGCTGCGAAATCGGCACGTTATCTGTATTACCCTCTACCAACACCTCATAATCGCTGTAGTCCATAATGATCTTGGCTATCTTGCTAAGTGTTTCGCCGGCCCTTTCGGAAATCTCATAGCTTCCTGACTTATACAGCATGTTGTCAGAAAGCGAAATGTAGACCACCCCTTTCAGGACCTGTACGTCCACATCCCGCATTTCTTCACGGCTCAACGAACGTGTCAGCCGATTGGTAAGCACCATATTCAGCGAATCACTCTTATTTTTCGTATTGACCAAATGCTGGATGTACCGGTTGGAAGCATTGATCTCGTCCACCAGCTTAGCAATATTTACATTGCCCTGATTGGATGAAGTAAGACACTGGTTAAGCGCTTCCTGTAGCGACTTCACATTGGCCCGTTCCGAAGCAATCTGGTCTTCCAGACTTGTTACCCTGGTATTCGCGGAAGAAAGCTGCTGCTGCGCCTCTTGGTACCGCCGGTTCAGTTCCTGTTCTTTTGCGCGCATCTCTTCATAGTTCGCTTGCAGCGATCGGTATTTTTTATTACTCACACACCCAGGTAAGAGTAATACCATGGCCGCAAAGGCCATTCCTGTGTATAATGACAACTGTCTCATAACATCTCCTTTTTTGTTATTCAACGGATATTATGCCAACTTAATGCCAAAAATACGGTGTTGCCGTCATCGCCTTAGTTCAGTACCGCACATCGCCTACCCCTTCCCTACCGTTCGGTTACTACAGGGGTAAGAAAAGGGTAAAGAAACGGTATGGAATCGGTATGGAAACGGTATGGAATCGGTATGGAAACGGTATGGAAACGGTAAAGAAACGGTATGGAAACGGTATGGAAACAGTAAGCCAGCAA
This sequence comes from Parapedobacter sp. ISTM3, assembly GCF_016533505.1. Classification (NCBI taxonomy): domain Bacteria; kingdom Pseudomonadati; phylum Bacteroidota; class Sphingobacteriia; order Sphingobacteriales; family Sphingobacteriaceae; genus Parapedobacter; species Parapedobacter sp. ISTM3. The sequence goes on from NZ_JAENGN010000015.1 coordinate 55,309, forward strand.
TAAACAACGGGTAAGGAAGAAGTAAACGAAGGGTAAGCAAATCATAGGCAACGAGTAAGCCAGCAGTAAACAATCGGTAGGCACGGCGCAATCAAATGCCGTCCAAATCCGCCAAAAAAACAGAAAATTAAAATAATAACTCCCTATAAATAAAAGTTTTCGTACCTTTGCAGTCCCGATAAAAATCGGGAAAAAGGAGAAAAATGAATTAATGGCAAAAAAACAAGAAGCAGAAAAGGAACTAGCAGCAAAAAAAGCTGAACTTCAAGACGCTGAGGACACCTTGGTGAAAGAAAAAGAAGACATCGAGTCGGAAGCCGATTCGAAGTTCATTGACGAAATCAAATCGACCACTTGGAACACTCCTGACGATGATTTTGATTGGGATAAGGACGAAAAAGGATTTGGCAACTACAGCGACGAAGAACGCACGAAGTTGGAAAACCTCTACGCCGGCACCTTCAATTCCGTCAACAAGGGGGAAATCGTACAAGGCACCGTTGTATCCATCAATAACAAAGATGTGGTGCTCAATATCGGTTTCAAGTCGGACGGCTTGGTATCCCTTTCTGAATTCCGTGACACCCCTGATTTGAAAGTGGGTGATGTGGTAGACGTATTTGTCGAATCACAGGAAGACGCCAATGGACAGTTGGTACTTTCGCGCAAACGCGCCAAAACCCAGAAATCATGGGAAGAAATTAATGAAGCGCTTGAAAATGACACCATCATTGATGGCTTCGTGAAAAGCCGTACCAAAGGTGGTCTGATTGTAGACATCAAAGGTGTGGAAGCGTTCTTGCCTGGCTCACAGATTGACATTAAACCTATACGCGACTATGATATCTACGTGGGTAAAACCATGGAATTCAAGGTAGTGAAAATCAACCATGAATTTAAGAACGTCGTTGTATCCCATAAAGTACTTATCGAGGACGATTTGGAAAATCAAAAAACCGAAATCGTTTCCAAACTCGAAAAAGGGCAGGTATTGGAAGGTACCGTCAAAAACATCACCGACTTTGGTGTATTCATCGATCTTGGTGGCGTAGACGGCCTCCTGCACATTACCGACATTTCTTGGGGCCGCATCGAGCACCCCAAAGAAGTTTTGCAGCTTGACCAGACCATCAATGTGGTGGTATTGGATTTTGATGACGAAAAGAAACGCATTGCGCTTGGCTTGAAGCAACTGACCGAACATCCTTGGGAATCGTTAGATCCTGCCTTGGAAATAGGTTCTAAGGTAAAAGGCAAGATCGTGACCGTGGCCGATTACGGCGCATTCCTCGAAATCACCCCCGGTGTGGAAGGACTGATTCACGTATCGGAAATGTCTTGGTCGCAAAACCTTCGCAGCCCGCAGGAATTCCTGAAAGTAGGTGACGAAGTGGAAGCCCAAATCCTTACCTTGGATCGCGACGAGCGCAAGATGAGCTTAGGCATCAAGCAATTGACGCCTGATCCTTGGAAAAACATCGCTGACCGCTATCCGATAGGCTCTAAGCAAAAGGCTGTCGTGAAAAACATGACTAACTTTGGCGTGTTTGTGGAGCTTGAAGAAGGTATCGACGGCTTGATTCACATCTCTGACCTTTCTTGGTCGAAGAAGATCAACCACCCAAATGAATTCACCAAAGTCGGTGAAGAACTGGAAGTGGTTGTATTGGAGCTTGACGAGGAAAACCGCAAGTTGAGCCTTGGCCACAAACAATTGGAGGAAAATCCATGGGATACCTTCGAAACCATTTTCACCCTTGATTCTATCCACCAAGGAACCGTCATCAAGGTGGGCGAAAAAGGTAATATCGTGGCATTGCCTTACGGCGTTGAAGGCTTCTGTCCCGCTAAGCACAGCGTGAAGGAAGACGGAAGCGTATTGAAACTGGACGAAACCGCTGATTTCAAGATCATCGAGTTCAACAAGGAAAACAAACGCGTCGTGATCTCACACTCCCGCATCTGGGAAGACCAACGTGCGGAGGCACGGATGGAAGAGTTCAACAACCGTAAGAAAGAGGCAAAAGCAGCGTCTTCTGCTGTGAAGAAAGTGAAAGAATCGGTAGAGAAATCCACACTGGGCGATCTCGATGTTCTGGCACAACTGAAAGAGCAACTGGAAGACGAAGAAAGCGCTAAAAGAGCCAAAAAGTAAGTTGACTGCGTAAGCAGGTTTAACTAACAACTACTCCCGCTGCATAAACGTGCAGCGGGATTTTTTTGCTTAATCGCTCACCGCATGCGCCGATGGGCTGGCCCGCTGTCAGCCTTACAGCTGGTAGGCAGCGCCCCATAAAAGACCCATAAAAGAAAAGCCGTCTCATTGCTTTTGAGACGGCTTCTTTTGATTGGTGCCGTTTCCGGCGCTTGCCTGCTTACTTTGAGGCAAGCAACGAAGACAAGCCCTAACTCCGTGTTACAGACTCGATGATAGCATTGAGCGTAGCGCTCGGCCGCATCGCTTTGCCGGCCAATGCATCATCCGGGAAATAATACCCACCGACATCCTGTGGCTTTCCCTGGGCAGCGATCAATTCTTCATTGATGACACGTTCGTCCGCGGCCAGTCTTTCTGCTACCGGCGCAAACACCGATCGGAGGTCTGCATCCTTATCCTGGGCAGCCAATGCCTGCGCCCAATACAACGCTAAATAAAAGTGCGAACCGCGATTATCTATTTGACCGACCTTACGGGCCGGTGACTTATCATTTTCCAGGAACTTTTCGGTAGCTGTATCCAGCGCCTCTGCCAATACCAGTGCCTTGGCATTTCCTTGGGTCTGCCCGACATGCTCCAGGGAAACCGCCAATGCGAGGAATTCGCCCAAGGAATCCCAGCGCAAGTAGCCCTCCTGGAGAAACTGCTCCACATGCTTTGGCGCCGAACCGCCAGCACCCGTTTCAAACAGCCCCCCGCCGTTCATCAACGGGACGATAGACAGCATCTTGGCAGACGTGCCCAGCTCAAGAATAGGAAACAGATCGGTCAGGTAATCCCGCAGTACATTGCCCGTGACGGAGATGGTGTCCTCGCCCCTACGGATACGTTCCAAAGAGAATTTCGTTGCTTCCACCGGACTTAATATACGGATATCCAACCCGGTCAAGTCATGGTCCTGCAAATACGCATTTACCTTTTCAATAATCTGCCTGTCATGAGCACGGTTTTCGTCAAGCCAGAATACAGCCGGCGTATTGGATAGGCGAGCGCGGTTTACGGCCAGTTTAACCCAATCGCGGATTGGCGCGTCCTTAGTCTGGCACATCCGGAAGATATCACCGGCTTCCACGTCTTGCTTCATCAAGACATTGCCCTCACCATCGGATACCTGAATAACACCTTTAGCAGCAGCTTGGAACGTTTTGTCATGCGATCCATATTCTTCGGCTTTCTGAGCCATTAGTCCCACATTTGACACCGAACCCATTGTCGATGGATCAAACGCACCGTGCTGCTTACAGTTGTCGATCGTAGCGACATATACACCTGCATAAGAGCGGTCCGGGATAAGGGCTATCGTATCCTGCAATTCACCGTTTTTATTCCACATTTTACCGGAGCTGCGGATCATAGCCGGCATGGAAGCGTCTACAATCACATCAGAAGGCACATGTAAGTTGGTGATGCCCTTATCGGAGTTGACCATCGCCAGATCCGGCCCATTTTCCATGGCCTGCGCCAGGGCAGTCTTTATTTCGGCCTCCTGGGGGTGCCCAGCGATTTTTGCATAAACATCACCCAAGCCGTTGCGCGTATCCACTCCCAGTTCGGCAAACAACGCGGCATATTTGGTGAATACATCAGCAAAATACACTTCGACAATTGCTCCGAAGATAATCGGATCGGACACCTTCATCATGGTGGCTTTTAAATGTGCCGACAGCAGTACCCCCGCTTCGCGGGCAGTCTTGATTTCCCTGGCGACAAAATCCTTCAACGCCCGGACACTGAGCCGTGAACAGTCGATGACCTCGCCAGCCAACAGTTTTGTTGGTGCTTTCAGTTGCGTTTTTGTTCCGTCCTCAGCAATGAATTCAATGACAAAAGTCGTATCATTCGGTATGGTGACTGACTGTTCGCTACCATAAAAGTCGCCATCAGCCATGGAAGCTACGCGGGTTTTGGAATCAGCTGTCCAAGCACCCATGGAATGCGGATGTTGCTTGGCATAATTCTTTACGGCCCGTGGTGCCCGGCGGTCCGAGTTCCCTTCACGCAAGACCGGGTTGACGGCCGATCCAAGCACTTTGGCGTATTGGGCCTTGATCGCCTTCTCCTCTTCGGTCTTGGGATCTTCCGGATAATTGGGCACCGCATATCCTTTAGACTGCAATTCAGCGATCGCTGCCTTCAATTGGGGAATTGAGGCGGAAATATTCGGCAGTTTGATAATATTCGCTTCCGGCGTGGTCGCCAACTGGCCGAGTTCAGCCAAGGCGTCACCCGTTTTTTGTTCGTCCTGAAGGTAGTCCGGAAAATTCGCTATGATCCGTCCAGCCAACGAAATATCTTTCTCGACGACCGATATGCCAGCCGTGGCGGTAAAAGCTTTAACAATGGGCAACAATGAATACGTGGCCAACAATGGGGCCTCATCTGTTTTGGTGTAGTGAATTTTGGCGTTTTCAGACATATTATGTACGATCAAAAGTTATTGACGCGAAAGGTTATTTGTTCATGAATGGCAACAAACTTAACTAAAATGCTTTGCATTCGCGAACACCTTGTTCAAAAAAACAACCGACGCCCCACTCAACCCAAATAATACTTATCACCGTTGACTTTCAGCGTCCCCTCATCCAACCGTTTACGAATAAACGCCAACCGGGTAGCCTCGCTGCCCGTCTGCATGCTCGTCACAAGTTGATCGATGGTCATGGCGCCATCAGCCAGTACATCAACGAGTTCGGCCATCAGCCGCTGTTCCGCGTCGACTTCCCGTCTGTCGTTCACGCAGCGGTCGCAGCTGCCGCAAGGTGCCGAATTTTGCTCACCAAAATAAGCCAATAACTGCATACTGCGGCAGTTTTTCTCATCCAGGTAGCGAAAAACGGCGTCCAGTTGTTCCTGTTTCGTTGCCTTGCGATCACGCAGATACTGGCTATCAACATACAAACGATTATTATCCATCCGGGGCCGCAAAAATTGCAACTGGGGCCCGTCGGTTTGCTGGAGGTAAGTGAGGATCCCAACCTTTTGAAGGTATTCCAGCATTTCGGTGATAGCCTTGACACTTTTACCCATCCTGCGTGCCAGCTCATGTTCACGGATGGGGACAAAATAATCAAATGCGCCTCCGTAACTCCGCAAGATAGTTTTGATGAATCCGTCGTATGCCGCGTTTTCCACCTGGAATCTGTACAAGTCCTGCTGACTGGTCTCTAATTTAACCCGGGAGGGCAGGTATACGTTTTCGCTTACGCTAATCCAGCCATCGCGCTCAAGAAATTTCAAGGCATTGAGCGTCATGATGACATCCAATTTATACCGGCGGCAAAAATCAGCCACATCGAAGTCCAGCATAATTCCTTCTCCCGCTCCATAGGCTAATTGGTAATAATTGCCCAGCTGCTGGTAGACTTGCTTGATAAAATCAATAGCCGGGAAGCTCAGTTCGAAATGCTTACGGAGGCGGTCGCGATCACTTTCATGATGCAGCAACACCGCATACGCCTTCTTCCCATCGCGGCCAGCACGGCCAGCCTCCTGAAAATAAGCCTCCAGTGAATCCGGTATATCCAGGTGGATGACAAAACGCACGTCGGGCTTGTCAATGCCCATACCGAAGGCGTTGGTAGCGACGATGACCCGCGTGGTGTTATTTTTCCATGCTTCCTGCTTGCGCGCACGTTCTTGCGTTTCCAGGCCGGCATGGTAAAAGTCGGCAGACACGCCCTCATGCAGCAAAATACGCGTCACTTCTTGCGTCTCCCGCCGGTTGCGTACGTACACGATACCACTCCCCCCGAGCTTACGGATCACCCGCAACATCCGTCCGATTTTGTCTTCCGCCTCCAGGACCATGTAGGCAAGGTTGTCCCGCAAAAAACTTTTCTTCAGCACATTGCGGGCAGTAAACCCCAGTTTCTCCTGGATGTCATCCACGACCCTGGCGGTAGCGGTGGCCGTCAGCGCAAGAAAGGGTACACCCGGATGCAATGACCGCAGCACGGCGATGTTGAGGTAAGCCGGTCTGAAGTCGTAGCCCCACTGCGAGATGCAATGCGCCTCATCTACCGCAAAAAGAACGACGTTCATGTACCGGATTCGCTCCTGCACCAGTTCGCTCGCAAGCCGCTCGGGAGACAGGTAAAGAAATTTGATACGGCCATAGATACAATTATCAAGCGCGATGTCCACCTCCCGTTTCGTCATGCCGGAAAAGATCGCTATGGCTTCAATCCCCTTGGCTTTCAGGTTTTCCACCTGATCTTTCATCAATGCGATAAGTGGCGTAACGACAATACATATGCCCGGTTTGACCATTGCAGGCACCTGGAAACAAATCGATTTGCCACCACCGGTAGGCATTAACGCCAAGGTGTCACGGCCATCCAGTACAGAACGGATAATCTCTTCCTGTAACGGCCGAAAAGATTCATGTTTCCAGTATCTGCGCAGGATTTCTACACTGTTCATGGCCAATGGGCTTCAACCTCCCAAACATACAAAAATATCCCCAGCTACACATACATGGCAGACACAACACCTGGCGATCACGCGTACTCCGGCAGTCAAATCCAGCGCTCAGCGTTAAGAAAGTGTATTTTTAAAGCGAATTTTTAAGCAAAAGGTGATACCTTCGCCGAGATAAAAGCGTATTCTACATCCCTTGTATATGCCATCACACTCATCGGCTCTATATCGAATCCATCGTCATTGTCCTTTCTCCCGGTTGCCAAGCATGCTGGCAATAGCCTTCGCTTGTGTCCTTTGGCTAGCGCCGAAGTTTGTGCTATCACAGGCTGTCCCCAGGTATGGCCAAACCAACGGATCGTCTTCCGCCGGGGCCACCGAGGCCCGACTATCGAATATCCTAATCCAATTGGAAGTGGAAAACGGCGGGATGTTGTATAAAAATGATCGCATCCGAGAAGAACTCGGCGACATCTATTACAACGGGGTCAATCTTAAAATCGGCTGGCAAACCGAGCGGGGCTCGGACGCATATCATCAATTGTATAACTATCCGGTGTACGGTATCGGATTATATTCCAGCACGTTCCGGAAGTCCGAAATCGGCACGCCGAATGCACTGTATGGCTTTGTTGCGATCCCCATAAAACCCGACCGGTTCAGCCGGTGGGATTTCAACTACCGGATATCCTTGGGCTTGGCCAGTAATTTCGAACCTTATGATGAAGATAACAATCCATTCAACGAACTCCTGGGCACACATAGGAATGTATTTATCGATCTCGGCGTCCAGGCTAACTACAAATTAAGCAGCCGTTTTCAAATCGGGGCGGGATTTGCCTTCCATCATTTTTCAAACGGTTCCATAAAAAAACCAAACTCCGGAATAAACTTAGTCCCGCTTACGGTAGCGCTGACTTACCTGCCAGCGCAGACACAGTTTGATTTCAGCAAAGATTCCGTGCTCGCGCTTGAAACATCAGACGGATTTGACTTTTATTACGCCGCCGGAATCAAGCAACTCGACCAGGGCAGCCGGCGATACTTCAAATCGACGTTGGGATTATTCTGGACCCACCCATTACATTATAAATGGCGGTTGGGCCTGGGTGCCAATATCTTTTACTCGGATTCCGGACGAGACCTTGAAAAAGCAGGAGCCGATGCTTCCACGTTCGGTGCATTGTTTTCGGGTGGTCCGGCCGTTAGTATTGACCACCTGCTTACCAGCAGGCTCTATCTCAACGGCAATGTTGGTTGGTACGTGCACCGCAATCGATTTAACGGCGAAACGGACCCGTTTTTTTTACGGATCGGCGTACGTTATAAGGTACTTGGCAATTCCTACATGGGTGTCGCCATCAAGGCACACAAAGGTGTGGCCGACTTCGTGGAATGGACCATTGGCTACACATTGCCACGCAAAAAATAACGAAGCCTGGTTGTCATCCCTCGCCATCGCGTTGGGTATACGCAAAATTATTTTTCAATACGTACACGGGGATACCTACTTTTTCGGCGGCTCCCTTCAGGCGCCTAATGGTCGAGTCGCTATTGGATCCGTCCAACAGCAATCGCTTACAGCTGACAATTTCCGTTAGTTTTTCCCATGCGATTCGCGGATTGTTTCGCAAAAGCAGTATATCAACGTGTACATGGCCCGTATACCGTTCGCTACCATCGTATACCATGAGCCTTAAATTGCCAAATTGAATAATCGATTCCTTTATGTATAGTTGTTGACCACGATAGCTACTGCCCTGCGGTACAAAGCCGATGGCCGGCATAGGCACATGTGCTTCCAGTTTTGGCAGCGCCGAATAACGGATCTTCCGATCATCCATCGCCGGTCGATCGCTGTATATCCACGCTTCTCCCTTGCTGACCAAGCCGATGACCATATCCCGCCCGACGTTGAAAATGGTCACTTCCCTCCCATGCGACCCTTGGATGATCGCCGAAAATGCGGAAAACGCCAGAAGCAGACAGCAAGCCAACATCCCATAGACCAGGCGCTTACTCCGCATCACGAAGGCAAGGACTGCGGTAAGCAGGGAGAAATAAATCAAGAGGCTTTGCCACCACGTCATCCAGATCCCACGTATACTGGCCATCGGCAACGACTCGATATCGCTGAGCAAACGATTGACCATTAAGATTAGCGTTTCCAACACTGCGCCGGTCCATGCGGCCAACGGCCCCGCCGGCAACAACAGGAGAGCGAACCCTAAATACATAATCCCGCTTGCCGGCAATACAACGAGCAGATTTGCAGGCAGAAAATAAAGCGGAAACTGATGAAAGTAATAGGTAGCCAGGGGCCCGGCACCTGTTTGGGCAGCGATCGATAGCCACGTATAACTCAGCACCGGCCTTGCAAAACGATTGGCCACGGGGAACGCCGCTTGCAGAACGGGGTACAGGAAAACAATACCCAGCACCGCCAGATACGAAAGTTGGAAGCCAACGTCCGCAATAAACTTAGGATGGTATAGCAATAGAAAAAACGCCGAAGCGGCGATGCTGTTATACACACGGTTTCGCTGCCCCAAGGCCATGGCAGCCATGACAAAACTTGTCATCATGGCGGCCCGTAATACAGACGGCGAAAACCCGGTAAGCAATGCATATCCCCATATTGCCGTCAACAACAGCATAAACTTAGCGATTCGAAGGCCTTTGTTGCGATTCATCCACCAAAACAGCTTAGAAAACAGCCAGAACACAATGACCACATGCATGCCCGATACGCTCAGGACATGGATAGTGCCCGTGTTGGAGAACGCCTGGAGCAACGTTTCGCTCAAATCCGCGCGGTATCCCAAAATCAACGTAGACGCTACAGACAACGCATCTTCATGGGCGATATGCCGGGAAAACTTGCCGACCATGCGCTGCCGTACAGCGAGCGCTTGAGCCACGAGGGGATTCCCCTTGTCTGTCCCGATTTTTTTTGTCTCATCCGCTTGCAGGTAAGCCTGATGCCATATGTCCTTATTTGCCAAATATCGCTGATAATTCAATTCGCCGGGATTGTAAGGCGGTGGCACTTCGCGGTACACCGCGGGGATGACCAGTTCATCACCATATCGAAGCATCGGTACGGATAAGGTATCCTGTATACGTATCGTCAGCATCAGTTTTCCGGAAACATCCACCAGCCCATCCCCGCCATATACCTGGGTAACTGCAAGCGGAACGCGCAAATGCTCACCCCGCATGAGCGGCTCATCCGCTATATAGCCGACCAGTGCCTTCGATTCATAACGACTAAAATGCGACCGATCGATTTCAGGGTCGGAATGCCAAGATTGAATCAAACCAATCACCGCCAAGGCCGACAACGCCAAACAGCCCATTGTGGCATAATGACCGTATTGCCGCAGCTTGGTAAAGCACATGAAGCAGACGAAACTTGCCGCCAGGATCACTAACATCATCCATGCGGCGATATACAGCGGTTGTTGTGGTGTAATCGCGTATCCGACTGCGATGCCTGCCAGCAATGCCAGCAAAAAACGCACAAAAGGGATATGGCCCCGATATATCCGGCTTAGTTGTTTCATGGCGTCGGCTGTTTCCGTCGGCGCTAATTTAAAAATTATCCCGGTATACTGTCATTTAGCGTTGAGCGCTGACAGGAGGTTCCCGATTTGCAAGGCTACCCGTTCAAGGTTTTCGGCGGTCGCCTGCAATGCATTTTCCAATGGCATCGGTCCGTTTCCGATGGCCAATATCAAGTCAAAATAATCCTCTAGCCCCGTCAGCCGATCCATAGGAACCTTTCCGGCAAGGCCGATAACCGGCTTTTTCATTTCCTTTGCCTGCAATGCAACCCCGTACGGACCTTTTCCGTATAATGTTTGCCCATCAAGGCTCCCTTCGCCCGTAATCACTAAATCACTCTCCTCCAAAGACTTTAAGAAATCTGTGAGTTGAAGAAAATAATCGATACCATTCACCAGACGAGCATCCAATAAACCAAACAGCCCCGCACTTGCACCACCCGCTACCCCCCCGGAGGTAATGGAGGTGATATCGCGCCCGGATTGGTCCAGTACCACCTGCGCATAATGCGCTAAAATCTCCTCCAATTGTGCTACGTCGGCGGGTGAAGCACCTTTCTGCGGCCCGAAAACATGCGCAGCGCCATCTCGCCCAAGCAATGGATTTGCGACATCGCAAAGAATATCAATCGTACACGAAGCCAGCCGTTTGTCCAATCCCGAAGCGTCTATGGCATGTAGATGCGCCAAGCCCGACGGGAGCGCCGTGATTTCTTTTCCCTGCCGGTCCAAAAACCGGACGCCAAGGGCAGACAGGATGCCGCTGCCTCCATCAACCGTCGCAGACCCGCCCATGCCAAGGATGATTTTTTTTACCCCTTTCGCCAACGCGGCAGTCATGAGTTGGCCCGTGCCATAGGAACTTGCCCGGAGCGGCGCCAACTCTTCCGGCTTGAGCAGATGTAATCCCGAAGAATCCGCCATTTCTATTACTGCCGTTTGCCTGTCATGTATCAGGCCATAGCTTGCTTCGACTGGTCGGCCCAATGGATCAGCAACCCGGGTTTTGACCACCTCACCATGTAGTTTATCGATAATCAACCGGCAAGTCCCATTCCCCCCATCACCAATCGGAAAACACTCACATGTACAGGAGAGCCTGCTCGCCAACAGGCCGCTCCGAATGCATGCCGCGGCTTTAGGAGCGTCGAGGGCATGTTTAAACGCATTTGGTGCGATCAGAATATGCATTTCTATCAATCTGTTATTCCAGCGAGCCGCTCCGTCAACAGCGCAAGCGCACTGTGGTCTAAATCACCTCCGCCCGCAGCAATTGCTGCATCCATATAAGCTGCTACTTGGGAAGCTCCATATAACGGCGTAGCCAGCTCCTTTCCCGTTTGTAAAACAATATCCATGTCCTTCCGGTGTAACCGAAGCCTGAATCCAGCTTCAAAAGTACGATTTTACGAATTAAAATTGCCACCGCACCTGTATACGCACGTCCGAACGCTGGTTGCCTTCGATCAGGTCCAGTCCGCTGCCTATTTCTTCAATGCCGCGATAGATGAATGTGGCATACCGCAGCCATACGTCGGTTTTCCGTCCGAAGCGATATCGGAGGTTGACATAGGTCCGCAAGCCGTTGTTGTGGTAAAGTGGAAACGAATAGGCATACAAGACGTCATTTTCAAACGCATAAATGCGCGAATTATAACCGGGAGTGCCAAACAGGGCAATGCGTGCGTTGCCGCTCAACCTGCCACTCATCGGCTTAAAAATGAGATCGTGGTAAACCATCCAGCCCAACTCCGAAGCTTCTCCTTCCTTCGCGTAATGCGCCAGCTCCACGCGGGCACGCGTCGTCCAGGAATCGTTTAGTTTATATTGACCACCTATGCGCACTTGCTGCCGCAGCACGTCTACAATAGCATTGTGGGGCAGCTCCAACGAAGCGTTTTCCGCTCGTTGCCGATAACGGTAGCGAACTGCTATGTTCGCTTTTTTATACCATGTGTAGGTGAGCTGAGAGAGTACATCGACCCCCTGGGACGGCGCGTCTACCCGATACCGCAACCAGGGAAAACGAAAAAAGTCGGCGTACAACACCCATTCAACCGCCCGGCTCGGATGATACACCAACCCTGAATAAAACCCCTGTTCATTGGTTGCGCTGCTTCCTTCAGCAACACCTTGATTAAAGAACGAATGGTAATCGCGTTGGTAATTGCGATAATGCAACGCCAATGACACATGGGGGTGCAGCGAGGCGATGAGCCCATTAACGAATGCGAAGCCGCTCCCCAAGCTATGGGCTGCCTCGCCAAACAGATATACCCCCCGCCACGAGTAATTATAATAGACGCTGGTGTTCGAAAGGCTTCGCCCACGAAACGCATATTGGTTGCGCAGCACGTCCTGCGGCTGAATCGGCTTGTCAACATGGGTGCGATAGGCCATCGCCCCCAGCCGAAAGCGCCGGTATTCATACTGCATATTCATACCATACACCCGTTGCAATACCGCGCCGCGGTTGGCCACTTCCGTAGGGGTGCGATGAAGCCCGGTTTGACCGATAGCACTTACCGCGGGTTCACCGTCCGCGGTATAAGTCCTGGAGCCGTCCAGACTGCGCTGGGAGAAAAAAGGCGTAATCAATAAGCGCCCAAACGCAACTGTGGCGGCACCGCCCCGCAAAAAAAGCACCTCATTGGACGAAGTATAGGGGCGCAAACCGGTGGCCTGTTTGATCATACCTTGTACCATAGCGCCCTTGCCAAACCCTAAGCCATTCCACATCGCTAACCCCTGCCCAAATTGCAATGCATAATCCCCTATGACGGCATCTTTCAGCCGGCCTTGATTGCGCACATAAATGCTACCGGAGTAAAAGTCAAAACCGTACCGTTGCGCCCCGCTGAAAAACCCTTCACCCGCGTCTTTCTTCATATTGAGCGCAAGCTGCAAATCAGGTCCAAAATGATACCGGTAGCGCGCGAATAGTTGATTGGGGCTGCCGAGGTAGCGCGACCGGGTGGTATCCGTAATCCGATATCCCTGCCGTTGCTGCACCGTACGCCCATACCTGACCATCAAATCATGGGTTCCTTCATTCAATAGCCGACGCGCGTTTACCCCGGATAGGGAGCGGGAAACATCTACCGTGACATAGGGCAACAGCATCCGAAGCACGTCAATATCCAGTCCCTCAATGGCCTGTAGCTCCAATGTGGCGATAAATTTTCCTGAACGTTCACGGTGTTCCAACACATTATCGATAAATAATTGCGGGACGAATTGAAGCTCCCGTAATTCCCTGCCATCGGTATGGTTGAGGTCAATGGGATGCCGTTCGTAAAATTCAAGCCGCTCAGCCAGTTCCGAAAAATCAAAATCTTCGGCCAATTCCTCAGCGATAAGTTCTGTCAGCCGTTCGATAAGCAAATCCGTTCCGGACTGGGCATTGAGGCCGCGAGCGGCCAATAATGCAAACACAAACAGGATATACCGGCTAAAACACATAACTCAAGCCTATCTGGGGTGATGTACCTAAACGAGGGTGGAACGTGGCTGCCGCATCAAGCGTAAACTGCTGCCAATCCACGCCAAAGCCTGCATGCTGTTGCAACGGATTGGTTGATAATCCGCCACGTAAGCATACAATGTCACCGATGTGGTATTCGACACCGAAACTCCCTCCCAGCGTACCTTCCAGGGGGTATACAGCATCCACAGAAACCAGTACCCCGGCCAATGGGTGGCTGGCACCCAGCCGTATGAAAGCGGGGATAGTGCCATAGACATCCTGCCCATACCGGGCGTTATTGGGGTTACTGAAATGCAGCCCAATGATTGTCCCCTGGCCGCAATGGTATTGTCCGCCTACGTCTACCGACAGGGAAAATGTACTGAGGTAATTGGGTATAAAGAGCTGGTGGTAATTGGTGGATAACCCAATGGAAAATTGCGTCCCAAACTGTTTGGCAAAAGAAAAGCTCACCTTCGTAGCGTCATATGCCTCCTTTAGTCCATAACGATTCGCAGCGAGGCCGAACGCGCCCAAACGGGTAGGTATAGCCAATAACGCCGCCTGCGTGGTGATGTCCGCCGTAAAAAAATGATGCTGGTAGCTCACGCTGGCTGTGAGGCGTTCCACTCCCACCAGACCGGCCGGATTAGCCGTCAAACTGTAAATCCCCTGGAGGGCGGTGCCCGTAAAACCCATGGCTTGGTAGTTTGGGCCGACGTAGGTTTGGGCGAGGCTTTCATAGGAGATTAGGAGGAGTATGAGACACCTTCCAATCATGGAGGTGAAGATAGCAAAAAAATGCCATCAAACAAAAAACACGGATAATACCTTTCACGCAAATGCAGGCATTATCCGTGCTAATACGGCTGGTTACACTTGGTAATACTGCTCCCAGCCCTTACGTGGCGGAGGCCCTACCAAGAGTTGATTGGCCAGTTCGTTATTGGTAATGACCTTTTTCTTCCGGTCAAACTCCAATTTGGTATTCAGTTTCTGCGCCAATACACCAAGCGAGAAGACCTGGCTCAGGGGTCCCGCCACCGAAAACGGCGAGCGCGTCTCTTCTTCGCCTTTGCAGGCTTTTAAGAAATTAGCGAAGTGATTGGAAGGGCTTTGCGGCACCTCAGGCAGTTGTGACGCCATTTCTTTCGCTTTCTCTTCCGGGATAATGGAAAGTGTACTGCCATGTGACCCACCTTTAAAGGTCAATTCCTTACCATAAATGATTTTGCCCGGATTTAGTTTTACCGGTTCGAGTTCGCCGGTGCTTGGCGGGGGGATATTGGGGTCCAGCCCCGAGACGCCGTAGCCTTCCGGGATAGGTGGCAGGTTGTCAAGGCCATCGTACCATGTGATGTCAAGTGCAGGCATCCGTTTGCGCTTCGGAAACTTGAATACAATCGTCGACGACATCGGGAAGAAAAAGTCGTTATGGCCCGTGGCCTTCGTGCACTCGACTTCGTAAGGCAATCCCAAATCCAGAAACTGATGAGCCGTATCGATAATGTGTGCACCCCAATCGCCCAATGCCCCCATGCCGAAGTCGTACCAACAACGCCATTGGCCATTTATGAAATCTTTGTTGTAATCGTGCTGGTCGGCTATGGCGGAATGCCACAAATCCCAATCCAATGTATCAGGAATGGGCTCTGCCGGTGGGAATGACTTGATATTGGGATCCCATCCATGCCAACGCCGCGGAGAGTTCATGTGTGCCGTAATGGTCGTGACATCTTTGATAATACCCGCATCTACCCAAGCTTTGAACTGAAAATAATTCGCTTCCGAATGCCCTTGGTTGCCCATTTGCGTGACAACCTTATTGTACTTTTCGGCGGCCTTCATCATCAGTTCTACCTCGTTAAATGTGCGCGCCATCGGTTTTTCCACATATACGTGTTTACCAAGGGCCATGGCATGCATGGTGATGGGGAAATGAGAATGATCCGGCACACCGATGGAAACCGCATCAATTTCATTCCCCATTTTGTCAAATAGTTGCCTGAAGTCCTGGAACCGCGGCACATTAGGAAACTGCTTCAGCACATTTTGCGTATGCGGCGCACCCATATCGACATCACACAGTGCTACAATGTTAGCGAGTCCGGTTGCGTAGAGATCGCGGATGATTTCGCCACCCCGATTGCCAATACCGATACAAGCCAGGTTAACCCGTTCATTGGCGGCAGCAAATCTGGGCCTCGCCATCAATAAATTAGGGGCCACGGCAGCGGCAGCGGACGCCAACATGGCCTGCTTGAGAAATCGCCTTCTTGAATTATTCATTTATAATTGATTTTAATGGATATAACGTTATTGAAACAAAAATAAACAACATTTTTTATGCAGAGGCATCCAATACACCTCTGAAGTATCCCGCACTTTCCGCCAATCCGGCCAAGGGGTCTTTCATGTCTTTTTCAAACTCTAAGCTGCATTTTCCATCATATCCCACTTTGCGTAGCATCTTGACAAATTCGGGGATATTAATGACTCCTCTTCCCAGTTCGCAGGTCTTCCCGTCTTTGGTCGCAGCGGTAACATTTTTGAGATGGATATCAAAGATCCGACGGTGATACCGTTTGAGATCCCCGATAGGGTCTTGCCCGTCCCGCATATTGTGGCCCATATCGAAGCAAAGGCCCATTCGTTCATCCAGATTTTTCACCAAATCGAAAATACTGGTTGCATTGGGATATAGTTTGTCTTCCGGCCCATGGTTATGGATCGCATAACGAATATCGTATGCTTTGGCCTTGTCAGCGATGTATGCCAGATCTTCTTTGTTGGGTATGCCCACGATGAGTTTGACGCCTACCCGCTTTGCGTATTCAAACGCATTATCAATTTCGGTCTTAGACTTCGTCATGTAGATTGGGCCTACCGCATAGCCGGTCACCCCCGATGCCGCCAGCTTTTCATGAAACGCTTTTATTTCGGCGTCGGTACTGGTCAGCGGCAAATGAAAATCCTTAATGCATAAGTAACGTACATCCATGCGTTTCATCATGGCCAACGACTCGTCTAAACCGAAATGCACAAAGCTGTAACCTGCAATGCCAAGCGCAAACCGATCGTCGCCGCGCATGCTATCAAGCGAATTACCCGGACGCGCCCAAGCTTCGGAGAACCCCATCATTGCTGCTGAAACTCCAAGCAGCCCTTTCTGAATGAACGTTTTTCTTGTTTCCATCAATATGAATTATCTGTTAAATGTAATTGGTTATCGTTTATAAATGCCCCTCACTGGGTGTACCATAATTTACGTTTGCTTGAGCGGTATACTACATGCGGCTTTTTCCCTATATTAGCCCAATGGATCACAAACGGGCTACCATCAAGGATATTGCTGCAACATTAAATATCTCGCCTTCCACGGTTTCCAAAGCATTACGCGATCACCCCAACATCGGTGTGGTCACGAAAGAACGCGTCAAAAAACTTGCCGAACAACTTCATTTTGTTCCCAATCAAACTGCGATCCGGTTCAAGCAACAAAAGTCATTTACGCTTGGCATTGTCATCCCCAACATGCTGGACCATTTTTATGTTGCCGCCGTGGAAGGTTTCGAAAAGTTTGCCTATGACAACGGCTACAACGTGCTCATCAGCCAAAGCCATGAAAGCCTCCAGCGCGAGAAAGAACTCTTGAACACCATGCAAGCAAACCGCGTAGACGGGTTAGTCATTGCCATATCCCGCGAAACGGCAGACACCACACACATCAATGAGTTTGTCTATTCAGGCATACCTATTGTTTATTTTATCCGCAAGCCCATCAATGAAGAATACCATTGCGTATGCAGTGATGTATACAAAGGAGCCATCGATGCCATCGCCTATTTGGTTTCCCGGGGCCATCAGCGAATCGGGTTCATCAACGCCTCGTCATTCTGGACCACCAGTCGCGACCGTTTCCTGGGATACCGCGACGGCCTCATACAGCACCATATTCCGTTTGACAAGTCATTGGTCCAGGAAAGTGACTTTACCCACGAGCACAATTTCCAGGCCATCCGGCGTCTGATGCAGCTCGATAATCCACCGACCGCCATCCTGGCATTTAAAGACCAGGTGATGCTCGATGCGCTGAACTGCCTGCGCAGGGAATTTCCACAAAAAGCGGATGCCATCGAGCTCATAGGCTATGGCGCAAATCCAATGATCCAGTACCTGGAGCGGCCTCCACTTGCTTCCCTCAAAGAACAACCCTATGAAATCGGGCAAAAATCAGGTTTATTGTTGTTGGACTTAATCCGCCACCCAAAAACAGGATACGCCCCCCAACTCATTAAAGTGCCCTGCGAATTGCAGGTGTTCACTATGCAATAGCAAAGGTAAAGAAAGCGTGCTGTCAAACTATTCTTTAACGTAAAACTCCCATGCATCATATGTGTTATGCCAAAAAAAATCGATTTTTTGCGCTTTTCAATCGGTGTACTAGATTTTACCGGCACTTGAAACCAGGAAACATCACCTTTTGCCTACGCCGCTTTCAAAAATCGATTCGTTTTTGCTACCTTTCGCAGGGTAAATAGTTAACAAAGCACTTATTAAATAAAACGACAACGACAGACTGACATGGAAAAAACAAAAATCGTCCACCCCCACCGAGCACAAGGCTTTACTACTGGCGCCTATTCCGATGGCGTGCTTATCGATGGCCTGTTATTTGTAAGCGGCCAAGCCGCTATTGATTTCAAGAAGTCAACGTTTGTTTTAGGCACCATTGAAGAAGAGACGCACCTCACCCTGCAAAACATCAAGGCTATCCTGGAACAGGCGGGAATGACCATGGAAGATGTCGTGAAATGCACGGTCCATTTGAGCGACATTGCCGATTTCCAACGGTTCAACAAGGTATATGCCGAATACTTCACCGGCATCAGGCCTGCGCGAACCACTGTTCAATCCGTATTGGACAACGGAATCAAAGTAGAAATCGACTGCATCGCCAAGAAATAGCCGCGCAATCGCCATGCTTATCATCGACGCACACCTCGATCTGGCGATGAACGCCATGGAGTGGAACCGTGACCTAACGGCCGATATTGATAGCATTCGCGCCCGCGAGTCGGGCATGCAAGACAAACCTGATCGTGGGAACAACGTGGTATCGCTACCTGAACTGAGGAAGGGGCGAATCGGCTTGGTTGTGGCCACGCAAATCGCCCGGGTTACAGAAAATCACCGCATATTGCCAGGCTGGTATTCACCGGAACAAGCCTGGGCGCAGACACAGGGTCAGCTGGCCTGGTACCGGGCCATGATCGATACCGGCGAAATGCAGCAAATCACAGATTTAACTACGTTGGAGCGCCACATTGCCCTATGGGAGGATGAGGGGGTAGCCAACGATACCAAGCCGGTCGGCTTCATGCTCAGCCTGGAGGGCGCCGACTCCCTGATTGACCTTTCTTACCTTGAACGCGCATATGCCTACGGGCTTCGGGCCATCGGACCCGCGCATTACGGCCCCGGACGCTATGCTCCCGGCACGGGCATGGAAGGGCCGTTGACCCCGCTGGGTGTTGAGCTCCTCAAGGAGATGGATCACCTGCACATGGTTTTGGATATCACCCACCTGACCGACGCAGGCTTCTGGCAGGCGATGGCGATATACAAAGGTCCCGTGTGGGCCAGCCATCACAACTGCCGAGCGCTTGTCAACCACCAACGGCAATTGGATGACGACCAACTGGACGCATTGATTGAACGCGGCGCAATCATCGGGAGCGCCCTGGATGCCTGGATGTTAGCACCGAACTGGACCCGGGGCAAGTCAACGCCATCGTTATGTGGCGTAAATCTTGACCGCCTGGCCGACCACATTGACCATATCTGCCAGCTGGCCGGCAACAGCAACCATGCGGCCATCGGCAGCGATCTGGACGGTATGTTTGGCTCCGAACAATGCCCTTATGATTTAAGTACCATTGCCGATCTCCGGAAACTGGAAGGCATATTGGAGAAAAGAGGATACACCGCGTCCGATAGGACCAACATCTTCCATGGCAACTGGCTTCGGTTTATCCGGCGGGCATGGAAAAACAACTAAAAAACATCAATAATGAACGACACTCAATCCTGGTATACCATCGAGGATATCGATCATATCGACTCCCCGGCGCTTGTGGTTTATCCCAAGCGTGTAAGTGAAAATATCCATACACTAAAAAAAATGGTCAATGGGGATACCAGCCGATTACGGCCGCACGTAAAAACCCACAAAACCCAAGAAGCCGCTGCCATGCTGATGGATGCGGGTATCCGCCAATTTAAGTGTGCCACCATCGCCGAGGCCGAGCTATTGGCCATGTCCAACGCACCTGATGTCCTGCTGGCTTACCAGCCGGTTGGCCCTAAAGCACACCGGTATCTGGAACTCATAAAGAAGTATCCCAACACCGCATTTTCTTGCTTGGTTGACCATATGGCCAATGCAGAACGCTTGTCAACCATCGCCTCCGACAACGACCTGACAATCCAAGTGTACATCGATATCAACGTAGGCATGGGCCGAACGGGTATCCCGGCCGGCGATAAGGCCGTACAGCTTTACCATGGCATCCAATTGTTAGACAACATCGAGGTACTGGGCTTACATGCCTATGACGGCCACCTCCGCGATCCGGATGTCAGCCAACGCAGGCAACGCTGTCTGCTCGGCATTGCCCCTGTCTGGGCCATGGTTTCCGAGTTGGAGCGCCAAGGTTATCCCACCCCGGTGGTTGTCGCCGGCGGCTCACCCACGTTTCCCATCCACGCTGCCGATACGCGGGTAGTGTGTAGCCCGGGCACGTTTATTTTCTGGGATAAAGGCTACGGCGATGGCCTGCCTGAACAACATTTCGTGCATGCGGCATTGGTATTGACCCGAGTCATCTCGTTGCCTACGCCTACGACACTGTGCCTCGATTTGGGCCATAAAGCTATTGCCGCGGAAAATCCAATCGATCGCCGGATACACTTGCTCAACGCCCCGGGGCTAAAGCCCATCTCGCAAAGCGAAGAGCACCTCGTTGTGGAAGCTCACGAAGGCCACGGTTGGAAAATTGGCGACGTGTTTTACGGATTGCCCTACCACATCTGCCCCACGGTGGCCCTGTACGAACGGGCCATTGCCATTGCCGAGGGGCAACAAAGCGGTGTGTGGCCGATAAAGGCCCGCGACCGCCAAGTTATCGTATAATGGACACACGGCAGGCCGTATGCTACGTTGTAGCGCTGCGTTCGACAACCATCGTTTCGGGGTTCCAGTGCACGATTTTCCGTTCGAAGTGACTGGTATTGGACAATAGGGCCGGGCCGGCTGCGCGCAAACCGAAGACGGCATCTTCCACGACGCCGGTTTTATTGCGGATAGCGTTGAAGAAATTAGCGAAGTGGTCATAGCTATCGCTATATTCCCTCGGTGCAGTATATTCTTCCTCCTGAGGTCCAATCACTTCGAATTTGGCAGGATATTTCTCATGGTATGTTTTGAGAAATGCCTCTTGCATTGCCTCAGGGAACGTATTAATCGTATATCCGGGGGCCTCCGCCAGCCGTTTCTTCTTGATACTCACCCCCCTGCCGGAGATGATCATCTGTCCTTCGCTGCCAATGAACCTAAACTGTTGCCCTCCCCCTGAACCATCGGCGAAATTAACCCGTAGGGTCAACGTAAATTCAGGGTGCGATTCGGTTTTCGGGTAATCGTAAATCCCAACCATCAGATCAGGTACGTCACGGCCATCTTTCCAGTAACGGAGCCCGCCGCTGGTCATGATCCGGTTTGGCCCCTTGGAATCCAGCACAAAATGTATTCCCGAAAACAAATGGACAAACAAATCCCCGGCCACGCCGGTACCATAGCGTTGGTAATTGCGCCAACGGAAAAAATGAAGCGGATCAAATGGTATTTTCGGTGCCTTGTCACTCAAAAACCGATCCCAGTCAACCGTCTCCGGCGACGCATCCAACGGCAGGGAATACTGCCATGCCCCCTGGGCAGAGTGGCGGTCATAATATGCTTCCACCAGGTTCAGTTCGCCGATTGCGCCTGCCCGAAACAGCTCACGCGCCTTGGCATAGATGATGGAGCTCACGCGCTGGCTACCCACCTGAACCAATTGCTTGGTTTCATGGGCCGCTTTGATCAAGGCATGCCCTTCTTCAATCAGTTTGGTCATGGGCTTTTCGCAATATAATGCCTTACCGGCCTTCAAGGCTTCGATGCCGATTTGTGCGTGGAGATGGTCGGGAACCGCTACAACGACCGCATCAATGTCTGGCCTGTTCAGTATTTCCCGATAGTCTTTTGTCGTTGCCATATCATGGCCATACAATTCCTTTGCCCGCACTAACCGCCCGTCATATAGATCCGCTACAGCCATGAGTTTTACTCCGGGCACCTTTAATGCCGACTCCATATTTGAGGTGCCTTGTATACCTCCACCAATGAGTCCAATTTGAATGTGATCATTAGCGCCGAACGTTTTGCGGTACGCAATCTCCCTGCTCAGCACATTGCCGTTCCGAGGCAACAAAATGGTAGGCGCTACGCTAGCCGCAACCGCAGTGCTGGCCATTTTTTTCAGGAAATTACGTCTGGAATGCTGGTTATCCGTTTTCATCTGTTTGTTTTTTTGTTTTGTATTGTCTGATGGTACCTTTGATGGTCGAAATAACGGAGCATTGCCGTATTCCTGCCATATCGAGCCCATATTTATAATTGATTGATAAAATTCTGCG
Source organism: Parapedobacter sp. ISTM3 (assembly GCF_016533505.1). Lineage (NCBI taxonomy): Bacteria > Pseudomonadati > Bacteroidota > Sphingobacteriia > Sphingobacteriales > Sphingobacteriaceae > Parapedobacter > Parapedobacter sp. ISTM3. The sequence goes on from NZ_JAENGN010000015.1 coordinate 77,717, forward strand.
CAGAAAAAATCAACTGCTGGCCTTTAATGAGCGCTTCGTCTGCATCCATTGTTTTCGCAACCGGCACACCGAGCTCACTTAATGCCCATTCATACAGTGGGTTGTGCTTCGGTCCGCCAACTAAGCAAATCGGCACATCTGCGGATATCCCCCTCAGCTCGGCACCTATCAGCACACCACTTAGGTAATAAAAATTCGCTGCCTTGGGGACATGGCGAAGCACCTCGTTGGTCCGGGTCATGAAGGCGGCATGAAGCAAATCAAAAGATTGACTTGTGCGCACGCCTTCGCGGAAATAGTCGCGGCTCATCGAATCACTGACGTCTGCCCCTACGGTTACCGAAGCCGACAATATACTATGCCGGGTAAGCAACTCGAAAAACTCCCCGGTCATATAGGTTTCAAACGCCATCGCTTGGCCACCCATTACCCAAATATGTTTCGGATGCGTACCCGGGAGAATCAAAAGCTGTTTTTCTTCCCGGCCATCCAAGACCGATGCACATCCCAGCACTTTGGTCTCTTCGCCCCGCATGACATCTCGGTCCGTTTTCACCCCGGATACAAGAATAAGGCGGTGCTCCAACCCTTCGGCATCCATGGTTTCGATGAGCAGATCAGTACCATCCAGCCGAAACGGAAGCATTTTGTAAGGAAGCTCGGCCAGCCCCACCGTCGCGGAAGCCATCCCCGAAAGCACAATGGGAATGCCATCCAGCGTAATGCCCGACTTTTGGCTCAGTTCAGTGACCGCTTCCTTCAATACATTCACATAAAATGCCTTGCGCGACGAGCGTTGTCCCTTTTGTGCCTTCCACGAGTTAAAGGTATCTACGATCCCGCGTCCATGCGTTATTGTAGCCAGCACGCGCAGGTCAGCGACCTGAACCAGCCGAAGCCTGAATCTGCTTGTTCCCCAATCGCAGCTTAAAAACTTTTCCATGAGTTACCATTCCGCTACACTGCCATCGGTATGCCGCCAGACGGGATTTTGCCACTGATGCCCAATGGCGGCCATCTTCCGCACATGCGCTTCGTTTATGACGATACCCAATCCGGGGGCATCCGGGATATTCACATAACCATCTTCGTATTGAAACACGGCGCTGTCCACCAGATAATCCAGCAAGTCGCTGCCCTGGTTGTAGTGTATGCCTAGGCTTTGCTCCTGGATAATAGCGTTGTGGCAGGTGGCGTCTACTTGCAGGCATGCGGCCAGTGCAATAGGCCCTAAGGGGCAGTGCGGAGCCGCCGCAACATCATAGGCCTCCGCCATCGAAATGATCTTCTTGCATTCCGTGATTCCGCCGGCATGAGACACGTCCGGCTGGATGATGTCGGCATAACCGGCGTGCAGTAACGTCTTAAACTGCCACTTAGAAAACATACGCTCCCCGGTAGCGATGGGTATGGCTACGTGGTTGGCTATCTCCCGCAGGTCTTCGTTGTTTTCCGGAAGCACCGGCTCCTCGATGAACATAGGCCGGTACGGCTCCAATGCCTTGGCCAGTATTTTTGCCATGGGCTTATGTACACGGCCGTGGAAATCGATGCCAATGCCGAAGGCGGGCCCCGTGGCCTCCCTTACGGCTGCTATGCGTGCCACAGCCTCATCGATCTTATCGTAGCTATCAATGTATTGCAGTTCTTCGGTGGCATTCATCTTGACGGCTAAAAATCCGTTGTCTGCCATTTTTTTCGCAGCCAGGCCCACGTCAGCCGGCCGGTCGCCGCCAATCCATGAATACACTTTCATTTTGTCCCTCGCCCTGCCGCCAAGCAACTCATGTATGGGCGCATTGTAATATTTGCCTTTGATGTCCCACAGCGCCTGGTCAATGCCGGCTATTGCGCTCATCAAAACCGGACCTCCCCGGTAAAAACCGGCGCGGTACATCACATTCCAGTGATCTTCTATCGGCAGGGGACTTTTACCAATCAAGTAGGTCATCAGTTCGTCAACCGCTACCTTTACGGTGGCTGCCTTCCCTTCAATTACCGGCTCACCCCAGCCCGTGATGCCTTCATCCGTTTCGATTTTCAAGAACAGCCACCTCGGCGGCACCTGGAATAATTCGTAGGATTTGATCTTCATGTATCTGTTTTTTTCTTATCAGCAACGAAGCCGCGGTATCCGCTTTAGTTGGCTGTCAACCAGCGAGAGCCGACACAAATTGACGAGCCTTGTCGGTCAGTTGTTCAAAATATGCGGTTGTTACCGGCTGCCCGGTGTTAATCAGCGTGTTGCCTACACCAAAAGCCACAGCTCCGGCGTCTTTGAAATCCCTGATATTTTGCGGTGTGATACCTCCCGAAGGCAGCAGCGGTATATGCGGAAGCGGCCCGCCGATACTTCGTATGTAGGCAGGAGACATCGCGGGGAATACCTTCACGATGTCGGCGCCGCGCTTATATGCGGCATAGATTTCCGTAGGCGTGAATGCGCCCGGTATACTCACTGCACCAAGACGTTTAGTTGCCTGAATAACATCGGCATCCACCACGGGCGAAAGGATAAACCGTGCTCCCGCCGCTACTGTAGCTTCCACCGTCGGTGTGTCAAGTACCGTGCCGGCTCCGATAACCATCCGGTCACCGATGGTGTTGGCCAGCTGCCGTATGGCCGCCAGCGGCTCTTCGGAATTCATGGTTACTTCTATTATGCGGATGCCACCGGCATATAACGCTTCGGCAACGTCCAGCACATACTCGGGCCGAAGGCCACGGATAATTGCGATGATGCCATTTTCCTTGATTTCTGATAATGTAGACATACAACTTAGGGTTTATAGGGCAGAGACTACCACACAAAGGTAGTGAACTTCCAGCCAAATACGTTAATGCTTTCCAAATAATTCGTACAGTTCATCCTGTGTGAAGGGTTGAGTCCGGCCGCCAAACTTTGACCGAACGGTTCCCAAGTCTTCCGGCACTACCTCATCGCCGGTGTTATTCCCCCAGGCATTCCGGATATAACTCAGTAATTGGGCCAGGTCTGCGTCATCAATAGCCGGATTATGGGCGATGCCCGGCATCTCGCCACTGACTTCCGGAGCCCTATAAGTATGGCCACCCACATCGACCGGCCCGGTAAGGCCATAGAGCACCAAGGCTATCAGTCGTTCTTTATCTCCTTGCACCCATTCTGACCCCGCCAAGGGCGGGGCAATAGACGACACACCACGGCCGTCTTCTCCGTGACAAGGTTGGCAAGCATTCCTGAACAGCGTAATGCCATTGGCATAGTGCTTGGCCAACTGTTCCTGATTGTCGCGGTCTGCCCGCTCGTTGGCCGCATCGACCACGGATAGGAGGCGCTTATGTACTACCATCGACGTATCCGGCACGCGCTTGGCCACCGCCCGCATGAATTGTGCTTCATGCCCCGTCGCTGCACTGATGATGGCATCAGCGACATAACGATTATCCGCGTACTGCGTGGCCCACCGCTCCATGATACGCATGATGGCCGGCTCCCTCACGGTGCCCAACGACGCTACAGCCAGAGCCGCATAGGGCACGAGCAGTGTATCGCCGTTCGCAACGGCCTTTTCGGCTATAGCGACTAAATCATCCTTGGCAGCCATACCAGCCAGCGACGGAAGTGCAGCCAACGCCTGCGCACGTACCTGCCATTGTGGATGAGCCAATACGGTCTGGATATCGCTTGCCGTCAACTGCCCCAGTCCTTCCAGCGTCCATAGGGCGTGGATACATTGCAGCGGCCGAGCAGTACCATGCAGCAGGGCACGCAAGCCAGCTGTCGCATCTACCGCCTGTCTATCTACCAATATACGCTGTGCCTGATCACGGACCCACCCGTTGCCATGCCCCAGCAGCGCAACCAGCGAATCGGTGCGTCGGGGCATGGCAACCCTGTGCCGCTTGCTGTCCTTGGGAAACACACGGTAAATCCTTCCCATGCCGAGCGGACGGGCCAATCCCCGTTTGGTAATCTCATCTTTCAGGTAAGGTGTAAGGTACGTGCTATGCTGGATAATACCCCGGTACATATCCAGGATATAAAGCGCCCCGTCCGGCCCATCAAACAGGTTTACCGGCCGGAACCGTTCGTCATGGCTAGCCAAGAATTCTTTCCCTTCATAAGCCTGCTTCCCCGTCATGCGAAAGCCCTCCTCCGTAAGCACATTCCGTTTGATCAGGTTAGCAGACGGCTCCGCTACGAAAGCGTTCTCCCCGGGTATTAAGCCGCCACGGTAGATCAGCGGCCCACAAGCCGCCGTGAAATTCACCAACCGTCCGGTGGTATCCAAAACCCCTTCCATATATCCCCGGTTTACCCCCGTTGTCGGACGGATGGGATACACGCGCGTGTCAGCCACAATGGTTTGGCCATATCCGGCCACCCGGCGTTGGCCGGAATTGCCGGCACCGAACCCGGGCGGGAAGTAATCACCGTACAGGTTACTCGAATTGTCGTTGTAATACAGCCTTCCCCAGTTGTCCTGGCTGATGCCCCATTGGCCCCTGAAATGTGTTTTTGCTTTTTCCCAGGTCCCGTCGGGCAGCCTTCGATACCGCCAGTCGTATTTGGCGCTATAGATCCAATTATCCAAGCCCCTCAAGAGCCCATTTGGCTGGTGCTCCACATTGCCGCCTTCCGCGTAAGCACTGTCTACCAGCGACCTGCCGACCGGATGTCCGTCGTGGATTTCATAAAACCACAAGTTAGGTGGTTCGGCCATCAGCAGTCCGCCGTTTACCAGACAAAGCGCGCGGGGCATCACCAGCGAGTCAAGGAAAACCGTCCGCTTGTCCATCCGGCCATCGTCATCAGTATCTTCCAGTATGACGATGCGGCCTACAGGAGCATCTTCACCCGTGCCCGCCGTATCAGGCATGTATCCATCCATCTCGGCCACCCATATACGGCCCCGGTCATCGAATGTCATGGCCACCGGGGCCACAACCAAAGGCTCAGCAGCAACCAGGGCCACTTCAAAGCCTTCCTCCAGTTCCATAGCCCTCAACGACGCTTCGGGAGACAGCACGCCGTCGTGTGATGTACTGCGGCATTGCACACACACCCCATAAACAAGCAGCACCAATGCCGTTAAAGGGCAAAAAAAGGTCACGTTTTTTATTTTCACGCACCAAATTTGGGAAAAATTATCTGTTATCCACAGAAACCACATATTTACCCTTTCGGTAAATATACCAGAACGTGTATAAGAGCAATCCCACGCCCACCGCAATGCCGCATGAATACGAAAATCCATGCGGCAACGACAGCCCCTCCGGTGCGATCAAGATGTAGGAGACGACCACGTTGGTCATAAACAGCGCCGGTATCAATGCAATCCAGTAGTTTTTGCCGGCGTTGATTAAGTATGCAGTGACCGTCCACAACACCACTGTGGCCAATGTTTGATTGGTCCAGGCAAAATATCGCCAGATGACACCAAAATCCATCAAACTAATCCCATAGGCTAAACAAAACATCGGTACTGCCAGTAGCAGCCTGTTTTTCAATGCCCGTTGGCCAAGGTTAAAAATATCCGCCAGCAGCAAGCGTGCGCTGCGAAATGCGGTGTCGCCCGAAGTAACGGGGGCCACCACAACACCGATGACAGCCAATATACCACCCAGCCCCCCCAACAGACCCGTACAGATTTCATTGACCGCCATGGCCGCATTGCCCGATCGTTCATCCATGAATACATTTAGTTCCCTGATGCCGCCGAAAAAGCTCATGCTGACGGCAGCCCATATCATGGCCACCACACCTTCGGTCACCATCGTGCCATAGAACACACTCCTACCTTGCCCTTCATGCTGCAGGCAGCGGGCAATCAGTGGCGATTGCGTGGCATGGAAACCGGAAACGGCACCACAAGCAATGGTGATGAACAGCATCGGAAAAGCCGGAAACTTTTCGGGGTGGATGTGTTGGTTGATACCTAGCGTACTTATGGACAACTCCGGCACCGGTAACCCACCGTAAACCATAGCCACCCACAGCGCCACTGTCATCGTTAAAAACACGGCGCCGAATATGGGATAAAATCTTCCGATTACCTTATCGATTGGTAATATCGTAGACAGCAGATAATAGCATAAGATAATAATCGACCAAACGGTTACAGACATCCAGCCTGTACCGGACAGTCCAGCCAGAATCTGGGCGGGCCCGACGAAAAATACGGTTCCTACCATGATCAGCAATACCAGCGTGAGTACACGCATAACCTGCATCAGCGGCCTTCCGAGGTATTTACCCGTGATTTCGGTGAAGCTCTTTCCCTGATTGCGCAGGGAAAGCATGCCCGAAAAATAATCATGTACCCCTCCGGCAATCAGCGTGCCGAGCACGATCCACAGGAAGGCCACCGGCCCCCACATAGCCCCGGCCACGGCTCCGAAGATGGGGCCCAGTCCTGCGATGTTGAGAAATTGGATCAAAAACGACTTCCATCGCGGCAAGGGCACATAATCCACGCCATCAGCCATTTCCATTGCCGGTGTAGGCCGGTTGCGATCGATGCCGAAAATCCGTTCGCAGATAAGCCCGTAGCTGTAATACCCCACGATTAGCACACCCACGCATATAAAAAAAGTGATCATCTTGTTTTAAATTCACCTCTTGCCAGCACCTGCTTTTCTTCCAACAACCGAGCTTGCAGGTCGGCATAAGGTACATCCTGTACTGCCGTGTTGCCATCGATGGCCAAAGCAGCCGCCAGCGCCGCACTTTGCCCCAGGATCATGAACACCGGTTCCATTCGGATGCTACCGAAAGCGATATGCGAACTCGACATGCATACCGGCACCAACAGGTTTGTACATTCGTCCTTTTTAGGCACCAACGAACCATAGGATATCTGGTAAGGGCCTTTTTTCGGTGAAACACCGATATCCCCTTCATTCTGCACAAAACCGTCCGGCTTTACATAGCGCTGCACGTTGTGCGAATCCAGCGTATACGATCCCATTCCTACCGGATCATTGATTTCGCGATCGCTGAATGTGTCATGCTCGGTCATCACATACTGCCCTACCATACGGCGTGCCTCCCTGATGTACAGCTGATGCGGCCAATTACCGTTGTCGGTAAATTCGTCCTTGGCCAGCCCCCATTGCGCCATTTCCGTCCGCACTTCTTCCGGGACCTTCGGGTCATTGGCCAGGAAATACATCAGGCCTTTCTGGTAGTCCTCGTGTGCTTTGATGATTTCACGGCGTCGTTCGTAGCTTGCCTCGGGGTAGTCATAGTTCACGCCAATGAAATCCGTGCTGAACGGGCCGTGGTTGTTCGTATCGGTTTTGCGGTTGGGGATAATATCAAATTTGTCAAATGTTTCCCGCCAGCCAGCCGCAAAGACCCGGGCCAGCAGCTCGTAGTTTTCAGGGTTGTAGTTGTCCGGCTTAGGGAATGCCACCCGGTTGTCAGGGTGGTTGCTCAAGCACATACGGAAACAGTAAGCCTGTAATCGGTTGTCGCCCTCCCCATATTCACCAGGATGATCAGCCGAAACACCGTAAAGCAGTCCACTGGAAGAATCGCCCGGAATGTTATACGGGCTGATGTCTGTCATAAACCAGTGCCGGTGGTGCAATACTCCCACCTGCACGCCATTCCACTGTTCGTTATACACGCTGTTCGCCTCACGGCCCACATGGTAGCTTACACCCGCGGCCGCCATCAAATCGCCCTCATACGTGGCGTCGATAAACATTTTTCCCCGGTAAGTTTTCCCACTCAACGTGGTCAGCGACACGAGCTGCCCATCTACCTTTTCCACACCGGATTCCCTGTCCAGCCATTCGTCGCGGTGCACGTCAAGGCCGTATTCCTTCACATAGCCCTCAAAAACTCCCTCGGCCACATGCGGTTCAAATATCCACATCGTACGCGCATCGCCGTCGATGGCGGGAGTCCCCTGCCCTTTGTTGCCATAGTCCTCGCGCCGTTCCCACCGCCACGCGCCGCTATCGGCATAGTGGAGATATACACGGTGGTAAAAATCGCGGGCAAGACCACCGATGACGGACTTATCTCCCGTATCGGTAAATCCCAGCCCACCGGAGGAAAGGCCGCCCAGGTGGGTGTCCGGCGAAACAACAATGACCGACTTGCCGGATTTCTTGGCCTGTACGGCGGCAATCACCGCCGCTGAAGTACCCCCGTAAACAATAAGATCGGCCTCATAAGTATTTGGATCCGTTGTACTGCACGCCAAGTGGCAGCATAGCAGAAGTAACGACAAAATGGTTCGTATCATAATAAGCTAAACTGGTTAACAAAAACTATTGATCGTCCGAAGGTACAAAAAGTACCGCATTCGCGGCGACTATTCCATCGGCTCCTTTAGTGCTGATGGTTACAAATGGCGGCTTGGTTTTATTGGTCACCGTGTAGCTACCCAAGGATACCCACGTGCTGGAGGTTTGTCCTTTGATTTCAACCCCCGACAAATCCAACACCCGCTCATCCTGATTTTCCCCATCAAATACGACATAAGTCAATTTTCCCGAGCTTTCAGCTGTCTTGGGGAAATAAGTATATACGTCGTAGCTGCCGCTGGTGATGGCCGGCGCCGTGAAGGTAGCCGTGCTTAGCCCGTCGGCACTTTCTGCCTGGTAATAAGTACGTCCGTATCCTTTGGATTTACCCGTGTCCCACTTACCGGTAAAGGCCACCGCATTAGAATCGGTACAATTTACCAGATAATCCGCCTTTCTGAAATCAGCTTTGGGATTGTCCGCCAATATCGACTTGAGTTGTTCGACCCCTACCTGCTGCACATCGATGCGCTGGTCGATGGCGATGCATGCCGCTACGGCCGCAGATTGGCCCAGCACCATAAAGACAGGCTCCATCCGTATCGATCCAAAGGCGATGTGGCTTGCCGATAGGCATACCGGAACCAACAGGTTCGTTACCTGCTCGCGTTTGGGCACGATGGCGCGGTAAGAAATCGGGAAGGGCGGGAAGCCGCCGACTTCCACGTTCCCTTCGTTTTTGGCCATCCCGTTGACCACCAACCGGTCGCAATTATGCGAATCCATCGTATAGGCGGCATACCCTACATCATCCGTGACCACTTCGCGGCCCTGGCAATGATGCTGGGTCATCACGAGCTCTCCTATCATCCGCCGCGCCTCACGGATGTACAACTGTGGGCTCCAATGGCCGTTATTTACGTATTCATCCTTTGGATATCCCCATTGCTGCATCTCCTTGCGTATAAACTCAGGTACCGATGGATCATTACCCACAAAATACAGCAATCCCTTCGTATAATCTTCATGCGCCTTGATGATCTCCTGCCGACGTTGGTAATCCGCTTCGGGGTAGTCCCAGTTCATGCCAATCATATCCGTGGAAAAACCATTCCGGTTGTTGATATCCGTTTTGCCGTTCGGCATCAAGCTCCAGATAAAAACATCATTCAAGCCTTTCCAGGGCTGGATTTCCTTTTGCCGTTTCAGCAGCTCATAGCGAGCAGGGTCATAGTTGTCCGGCTTGGTGATGGGAATCCGGTTTTCAGGCACATTGGACAGCGCAATGCGGTAGTTATACGCCTGCACCTTATTGTCTCCGGTACCGTTCGGCAACAGTTCGCCGTCGCGTATCCCCCAGAGCAGCCCGCTGCTTGGATCGCCCCGCACCACGTAAGGATCGACACCATCCGGAAACTGATGCCCGGTCATCAGTTGTACACCATTCAAGGTCTCGCCATATACCCGGTTGTCTTCCCGCCCTACGTGATAAGAGACCCCGGCTTTGGCCATCAGATCCCCTTCATAGGTACAATCCATATACATCTTGGCTTTCACCGATAGCGAAGGCGTGCCCAGCCGATCGACTGCTTGTAAGACAATCTCTTCGATGGTAGTGGCGGACTTCCTGACATCCAACAGTGCCTGGCCCAAAAGCACTTTGGCATCGCACTGCTCCATATATTGATTGAATAACCGTTCGGCTACGTGAGGCTCGAATATCCACTGCTCGAAAGTGCCGTAGTGTTTCCCCAGCTTGCGGTAAAAATCCAGTGCCAAGCCGGTGACCACGTATTTGTTGCCAATGTCCGTTTGCCCGAGCCCGCCCGCGCTCATGCCGCCGAGCATATGGCTGGGTTCGATAAGGACGACGGACTTTCCGGCTTTCGCTGCCGTATAAGCCGCTATTACGCCCGCCGAAGTGCCGCCATAGATGCATAGGTCGTAGCTGTCTGCGCGCGGCGTGGCTGCGGACGGCAAAACGACAACACTTACGAAGGCATACAATACAACAAAAAACCTGTTCATGAATCGCATAGTCTAATCCTTTTTTTATGTTAATAATTCGGGTTTTGCTCTATTGCCGGGTTTGTCTCCAATTCAAGCCTACGGATGGGCCATACATAGTCCCTGTCCTGCCGGAATTGACGCCGCTCAATCACCCGCATCTGTGCGGCATTCGCTACGTTGTCATAATGCGGCGTGCCGTTTTCGTCTATACGAGGAGCATCGGATAAGAAACTATTCCGGATGCGACCCAATAAATCACCTGGCATCACCTCATGGGCTATATTCCATCGGCGGATATCAAACAGTCGGATACCTTCGCCAGCCAGTTCGTACTTCCGTTCCTTCCGGATGATGGAGCGCAATTCCGCTTGCGTCTTCCCGGGGGTGATCGGTGGCATGTTCACGGACGGGCGTTGCCGCACGGCGTTGATAGCATCGTATACCGACTGGTCGATGGAGCCTTGTTCAATTTTTGCTTCGGCATAGTTCAGTAGCACCTCAGCATAGCGGAACATGATCAGATTCAGGTCACTATTGTCGATATCACCGTAATCTGCCGGGTCGGCATATTTCCGCCATAAGTACCCTGAAAACGTTGCATAAGCGTGCGTAGCTTCCTCATTCTGCACCCTCCGCGGTGGGTCAAAGTTATAGTTCCAAGTCTGCAAGCTGTCAGGATGCGTTTCAAAAACGTAGCCAACAAACACAGACTGCGGCAACACCACAGTGTATCCCAGCCGGGGATCCCGGTTAGCAAAAGGATGCGCGGGATCAAACAGTGGCGATCGGTCGATTGACAATCCGTCGGTGCACTCGTACGAATCAACCAGTGTTTGCACCGGTATCTTATTGGAATGCCCTAAAGCAATCCGCGAGAAAAAATGCCGGGGAGTACTATGTACCATCACGCCTTTCAGGAACTGGATAGACATGATAATTTCGGATGACGTCTGCCCTGCATACGAAAACAGCTCACCGAAATTCTCATGCAGGTGGTATTGGCCTAAGTCCATGACCGCTTGCGCCGCGCTGATAGCTTCCGGCCAACGGCCGGCATACAAGGCTACGCGCGATTTCAGCGCCAAGGCCGCACCCCGCGTCACCCGACCACGATTTGCCGCATCGGTTTGGATGGGCAAGTTGGGCACCGCGGCATCCAATTCAGCCAAGATAAAATCGGTCAGTTCCGCTTTGCTGGAGCGGGGCAGCACAGCCTCCGACAACGGGACAGGCGTGGTCAGCAACGGCACTCCACCATACAATTCATTTAGGTAAAAATAATAGTAAGCCCTCAAAAACCGTATTTCGGCGAGCAGGCGGTTATATTTTTCCGTGGGAACGATTTCCGCCAGCGGTTCAGCTTTGGACAAAATGTAATTTACCCGGCCGATCCCGCGGTACAACGTATTCCAAAAGTTTCCGGTGTACGTATTATCCGGTGTGGCAGCGCCCTGTCCCAGTATCTGCAGATCGCTCACATTACGATCCCAGCCGATATCCGAAGCGCATTCAAGGGTAAGCAGAAACGAGCCGTTATCGATGGGTTTAAACCATAGCGTGTTGTAGCAACCTGTGACCGCCGCTTCAAACTCCGCTTCCGTGCGCAAAAACGTCTCGTCTGAAGGACTATCCAGTGGATAACGATCTAAATAATCGCTGCAAGACACAAGATTGAGGCCGAAGGCCAGTATAATGACATTGAATTTGGTTTTCATCGCTTTCTTTTTTTTAGAACCTTACATCAAGACCAACATTAAACACCTTCATTTGAGGATACCATCCGCCATTGCTGGCCGAATCGTTTCCGAATCCTGGGGCTTCGGGGTCGTATCCTTGCCAAAAGTCCGTCAGGGTGAACAGATTCTGGGCGTTTGCATAGATCCGTAAGCGCTGCAATTTGCCCTTCAGCAATGCCGTGGGCAAAGTGTAGCCGAGCTGTATGTTTTTCAGTCGAAGATATGCAGCACTTCGCAGCCAGAATGTGGAATTCTGTTCGTTGTTGCTCTCGTTGAATGCCAACCGGGGGAAAGCAGCATTGACATTGTCCGGCGTCCACCGATCCTTATGCTGTTCCTGCACGGTTCCGCCTTCAAAAAACGGCATAATACCCTGACCGAACATAAACCCATCAACCTTGCCCACACCCTGGAGGAAGAGCGACAGGTCAAACCCCTTGTAGCCGAGATCAATATTCGCGCTGTAGGTGTAGCGGGGTATCGGACTTCCGATGACCTGTTGGTCAAGCGTGTTGATGACGCCATCGCCATTGACATCTACGTATTTGATATCGCCGGGAGCCACGTTCCCAAACTGTGCTGGATGGTTCGCTATGTCCGCTTCATCCATAAAAAAGCCATCGGCTATATAGCCAAAGAACGAATTAATGGGATATCCCTCACGGCTTACTTGCCGCGCCGTACGCTGGATGCCCCGCATGTCAATCACTTTGTTCTTGACATCCGATAGATTCACCGTGATACCGTAATTCAATTGGCCCCATTGATCCCGGTAACTCAAGGCCAAATCCCATCCCTTATTCTCCACAACCCCGGCGTTTTGATAGGGGGCTGTTAGTCCCAGCATATTGGGGATATCCAATTGGAGCAGTATACCGGTGGTCTTCCGGTAGTACCAGTCATAGGTCAGGTTAAATTTGGACCACAGGTTCAAATCCAGCCCGATATTGGTCATTTCGGTCGTTTCCCACTTGATATCCGGATTGGCCATATCGTTGAGTGCTGCGCCCATACTGATCTGATCGCCGAACGCATAGTTAGGCCCACCTACATTGATGAACGCCGCAAAAGGATAAAGTCCCCCGATATTCTGGTTGCCCAGCGTACCCCAGGACGCCCTAATCTTCGCATCGGTCACGATGTGCATGAGCGAAGCCATGAACGGCTCCTGCCCGATTCGCCAGCCGGCGGATACCGAAGGAAACAAAGCATATTTATTGTTCGAGGCGAACCGCGAGGACCCGTCATAGCGCGCGTTGGCCTCAAAGAGGTACCGTTCTTTGTAATTATAGTTCAGGCGTCCGAAAAACGAGCGAAGCGCCCAATGGTTTGCTGAGCCCCCGGTCCGTTCATTTTCCCGATTTCCGGCATCTATTTGTTGGTATTCCGGAAACAGGAACACTTCGCGGTAAGCCGACAGCCAATCGTTACGCTGGTCTTCTTGCTGGAAACCTGCGAGGAACGTTACCTGGTGTGCTTCGGCGAATAACTTATCAAACGTAGCCGTCAGCCGGAGGTTGTTGTACCACTCGCGGGTAAACTGTTGATTAAGGTTATTCCGCGCCGGGGTGGCAAAGCTGGGCGTAAGGTCCCAACGGTAAGTCTGTACGGTATTGGCGAATACCCTACTATGCGGTTCGTTGTATTTGGGAGCATACATTACTTCTGTCGTCAGCCACTCCGCCGGCTTATAGCGGAGATTGAGGTTGACGAACCCACTTAATGTTTCTTCATTGCGAAGCCCGCCGTCTACCGCTTTTGCAATGGGATTGTCACCGTTCCATCCCTCCCCCCATAGTCCATTGGATAGAATAGCGGCCTGATTGGCAGGAATACGGCGCATCCAATGAAAAACATATCCCGTTCCAGTGGATGGCTCCTTCAAATCCGTACGGCGCAGGAAAATATCAGCCGATGCATTCAGCTTTTCGTTCAGCTTTACATCGGTGTTCAACCGAAGGTTATACCGGTCGAATCCGACATTCGGAACAACTCCACCCTGATCAAGATAACCGAAAGAGCCAAGGATACGCATGCGGTCAGTCCCGCCGCTCATAGCTAAATAATGACTTTGCATGAAGCCGTTTTCCGTCATCGTCACATCCTGCCAATCGGTGTCTGGATAACGATCGCGGTTGGAGGCGCCTTGCGTCTTGTATTCTTCAATGAATTGCTCTGTAAACAAGGGGCTTCGCCCTGTATTGGTATACGCTTCATTGATCAGCTCCATATGGTCAATTGCGTTCACTATTTTAGGCATATCCGTAGGCCGCTGCCATCCAACGTACGAGTTGTAATTGACGGTCAGCCCTTCTCGGCTTCCTCGCTTCGTCGTGATCAGGATCACGCCGTTAGCAGCACGCGAACCGTATATCGATGCAGAGGCGGCATCTTTGAGTACCGTGATGCTTTCGATTTCGTTGGGGTCTACGTTGGCCAAGCTGGATTCCACACCATCCAGCATCACCAAAGGGTTGGAATCGCTCAAGGTGCCAATCCCCCTGAGGCGCACGATGCCTCCATCCCTTCCCGGTTGGCCTGAGCTCTGCACGATCGTCAAACCCGGCACAGCGCCTTGCAGCGCTGCCGTCGTCTGCCCGACAGGGCGCTTGGCCAACTCGGATCCGGATACCGTGGCAACGGACCCTGTGAGATTCACTTTTTTCTGCGTTCCGTATCCCACAACCACGACTTCCTCCAAGTCCGATACAAGCTCCCTGAGTTGGACATTTAGCGTCGCTCCGGCAGATACGGCCCGCTCCTCGGTAGAAAAGCCGATGATGGAAAATACCAGCGTCACGCCTTCTGCCGGCACGTTTATCCTATAATTTCCTTCGGCATCCGTCGTCGTGGCCTGCTGGGTATTTTTAATGACAACCGTTACGCCTTCAAGCGCCTGTCCACGCTCGTCGGTCACCTTACCCGTAACGGTATGCTGCATAAGCAAATCATGAAGCGTACCAGGTGGCGCTTCTTTGCGCGATACCAATACTCGATTTCTCCGGATATTGTAAGTAAGCGGCTGATTGGCAAAACAGTGTTGAAGGATCTCCTCCAACGAAGCTTCATAGAAACTCAGACTTACCGGCTTCGCATCCTTCAGATCATCGGTTAGGTAAAGGAAATGATAACCGGTCTGTTTGCGCAACTCGGTAAATACTTCCCGCAGGGGGACGTTTTTCGCTGTTATGCTAGCCTTTTGGGCGTAAACCGCGGCTCCAGCTTGCGTGATGGCAGCTAACAAAATAGCCAACGTGATCTTAAACATAACCAAAAGCTTAAACAGCGCGCTATTGTTCAATGTGCATGTAGATGCAAAACAAATTTTATACATTTGCATAATCAGGTATTGTTAATGTTGGTTATCTAAGCATTAAATTAAAAAAGCCTGATGGGCACTCGTGCCAGTGAGCCAGGAGTGTTAGCGGCACTTCTGGTTTCTTTTCAGGCTGTTCAATCAGGTAGTCCTTGTCACCACATAATATGAACCTCCTTTCCATTGCGTTCAAGTTTCATTTTTCCAACCAACTCCAAATCGGTCAGTAACTCGTCTAAATCTGCAGATATGGGAAATGTACCACCAAAACGCTTAGCCGGCATCTTCCCTTCGACGGTAATACGGATGTCATACCACCTGGCAACGCTGCGCATCACCGAAACGACGTCCATATCGTCAAATACGAAATAGCCATTTTTCCAAGCCATTACTTGTTCCAGCTTGCCCTGCAATTGTTCTATTTTTTCGCTTTGCACGGACGTTATCGCCTGATACCCCGGCGTAAGCACCACCTCGCGCCGGCCTTTCCGTACATTTAGTCCACCTTCAAAAAGTGTGGTCGTTACCGTGCCATCCGTCGGGTATGCCGAAATGTTGAAATGTGTTCCCGTCACCAAAATCTCAGTCCCATTTGCCATGACTTTAAACGGCTTGGAATTATCTTTCGCCACTTCAAAATAGGCCTCCCCGGTTAGCTCAACACGGCGCTCTTTCCCGACAAATGCAACCGGATAGGTCAACGACGACGCGGTATTCATCCATACGGCCGTTCCATCCGGCAATTTTAGGTTAATCCGTTTTCCATTCGGTGTACGGATATTGTTTTCACCAACGGACCCGGGCTGCATATACCTGTCGTCAACCTCGTATACTAGTCCATCAGCATTCCGACGTATCGTTGTTCCTTCAATTGACGCAATTGTCTCCGGTGACTGTTCATCAAGCTTCACCGTCCTGCCATCGGCCAGTGTTAGCACGATATCACTTGTCGATCCCAGCACCGATTCATTAATGACCAATGGTTGGCGGCTATCGTCAGTATCAGGATAAACAAGACGCCATATAACCCCTGCTCCCAATATCACCAACGATGCCGCCGCTATCCAGCTATACCAGCGGATTTTCATGCGTGCATGCTTTTGTGTAGAACGCCGTCCATCAACTGCTTGCTTAATCCGTATTCCCATCAACACCCGCTCTTCTTCACTGTTCCAATCCCAATCGCCCGCAATCGGATGACGGAGTATAAGGTCTTCCAAAAACCGCTTCTCCTGTGGGGTGCAGTTTCCATTGGCATAGCGACGTAATAAATCTCGCAGTTCGTCCTGTTGCATGTCGACGGTTTATACTTGGTGCTTTGTTAGTAGGAGTACACCAGCGTACGCAAAGTGGTATCCAACAACAAAAAAAATCAACAATTCACTGAAAATCAACCAAAAAAATTTCATGATTCCACCTTTATTAACTACATTAAGGCTATACTGAAACAACATCATTACCTTTGTGTTTAAACAAAAAAAAACCATGGAATTAGGCATCAGCATGTTTGGCGATTTGGGTGCGGACCTTGCAACGGGCAAGTTCCAGCCTACGCAGCAACGGCTTGCGGAAATTATCGAAGAGATTAGATTAATGGACGAAGTAGGATTGGATTACTTTGGCATCGGCGAACACCACCGTCCGGACTACGCGGTACCAAGCCCCGAAATCGTGCTGGCTGCCGCGGCAACGGTGACTAAGCGTATCAAGCTGGGGAGCGCAGTGTCCGTGATCAGCTCATCCGACCCCGTAAAGCTCTATCAAAACTTCGCGATGATCGACCTGCTGTCTGGAGGCCGGGCCGAATTGATGGCCGGCAGGGGTAGCTTCATCGAGTCCTTTCCCCTATTCGGCTACAACCTTCAGGATTATGACGCACTGTTTGCCGAAAAGCTGGATCTACTGCTCACCATCAATAAAAACGAGCGGGTCACCTGGCGAGGTAAATTCAGGGCGCCGCTTGACGATCAGGCAGTCCTGCCCCGGGCGGTGAATGACGAACTCCCCATATGGATAGCCGTTGGCGGCACCCCCCAGTCGGTCGTCCGGGCAGGAAAGCTCGGCCTGCCCTTAATGATTGCCATTATCGGCGGTACGCCCGCACAGTTCCAGCCTCTTTTTGAGTTGTATAAAACTACATACCTTGAACATGGGCATGATCCGGCGAGGTTTCAGGTGGGCATCCATTCGCACGCCCTTTTCGGTGACCATGCTTCTGAGTTGAGCAATACTTATTTCCCCAAGTATGCTGCGCAAATGGACAGGGTGGGAAGATCTCGCGGCTGGCCGCCGTACCAGCGCACGCAGTTTGACTTCGGCATGTCCAAGCACGGGGCCTTGTTCGTGGGCGAGGCCGATGCCATGGCCGACAAAATTCTGCACTACCAAGAATTATTTGGGCTTACGCGTTTTGCAGCGCATATGGACGTGGGTGCCCCCGCGCATCGGGATATCATGAAGTCCATTGAGATCTTCGGTACCAAAATAGCGCCGCAGATCAAAAAGGCCCTCGCAAAGTAGTATAAGCTATAACGCTTCGAACGTCTCGGGAAAGGAAAAGCCAAACCGTTCGGCGGCATCGGGGTTATATACCCGTTTCCTCACCTGAAGCATTTCTACCTGGAGGCTGTCTGTCAACCGGTTTTTTAAGTAAACAGCTGCTTGTGCGCCACTTTGGTACCCCCAGCGGTAAATATCAGCACCAAAAGCAGCTACCGCCCCCCTTGATACCAGTCCGGATTCACTCGTGAACACAGGTACACCTTTGTCATGGCAGTTTTTTAAGATGGTTTCAAACGCTGCAAACACCGTATTGTCCGGATTAGCGAAGAACGCGTCAATCTGGTTTGTCAGCAACGTACGGACAACCAACTGTGCTTCGGCGGAGTTGTTAAGCGGCAGCGCTTCCACATGCACATCCATACTTTCTGCAAGCGATTCAATACGTTTATAAGCCTCCACAGATTGCGGCTCGGATTGATTATAAATCATGCCGACGCGCAGTTGTTCACCCTTCGGCTTTACCATCTGGGTAATGATGGCGAAAGACGTATCGATATAATTCAGGTTTTCACCCGTACCAAACAGCAGGGCGGGTGGCTGCCCATCGGATTCCAGCAGCCCCAGAATCTCGGGCATTGCAGTCACCGTCTGGAAAATCGGGATGTCCTTGCTTCGCTGCACGGCAGCAATTGTAGCCAAGGTGGTGCTGGTGCCAATGAGATCAACCTGCTGGCTGTTGAAATAGCTTATAATTTGATTCAGGGTGGCCGCATCGCCTTGTGCGTTACGACGGACAAATCGTATGGTACCATCGGATTCACTGTAGCCACTGTCACGTAGTGCCGCTTCGAAGCCGTCACGCGCCTGCGCAATTGTCGCATCTTCAAAGGCCTCCACGAAACCAACCACGGGCACTCCTCCCGATTGCTCCGGACGCTGGCAGGAATACCCCAATATACTAACCGTTAATACCAGCAAGGTGATGCGAAGATTCTTCATACCGTCAAATTTAAGGTTTTCGTGTGGTAAATGCGCGTGAGCGCCCGACAAAATTCAGATTTTTGCACAATTCGCGATGTTTACAGCCATGAGATTTTTGGCCTAGGAGCGTGAGCGTAGTGAGCGTTCCAGCTAAAATCTCATGGCTGTAAACAAACGGAAATTTGGCGTACACCCAGATAACATGAAATAGCAAGAATCCGACGAAAAAACCGTAACCTTACCCCATGGCATTCATTTGGAAAAAATTAAAGCGGCGCACTCACAAAGTGGGCCTGGTCCTTTCCGGTGGCGGATTACGTGGCATTGGCCACCTCGGCGCCATCAAGGCCCTGGAAGAACACGGATTGAAGCCTTCCATCGTTTCCGGTTGCAGTGCGGGCGCAATTATCGGTGCGTTCTATGCTGCCGGTCACACGATAGACAAGATGTTGCATATCGTGCAGGAAAACGATCTGTTTCCCGCAACGAGCTTCCGGCTCCGGGCTTCGGGCTTTATCGATACCCGCTTCCTCGCCCGGTTATTCCAGCAGTACGTTCCCGCTAACACGTTCGAGTCGTTAAAGCTTCCCTTGTATGTAGCCGCCACAAACCTCCTATCGGGCAAAACCGAGTATTTTCATACCGGGCCGCTGGGTGAAGCGTTGCTCGCGTCATCCAGTATTCCGCTGATGTTTCCGGCAGTACGGCGCAACAAGGGGGTGTACTACGATGGCGGCATACTTGACAACCTGCCCGTACAGCCGCTGCTCGGCCAATGTGACCTCCTCGTTGGCGTGCATGTCAACGCGCCCGATACCGTTTCACCCGAGCAACTGACGCCCATTAAGACGTTGGACCGCATCACCCACCTGGCCATTAGCCAATCGGTGTTGCACAATGCCAAGAAATGCGACCTGTTCATCGAACCGCCCGACATGCTGCAATTCGGCATGTTTGGAAAAAAAGAATTGATGCGCATTTACGAATATGTGTATGCCTATACTGCTGATCAGTTGGCAAAACGATAATGTCAGCTTTTATCTGTCCACAAAAAAAACCATACCTTTGTCCATATACCCATCGTTTAAATCATGCTTGCTCAATTATCCGGTGCTATGTTCGGGCTAACCGCCGTCATACTCGGTGCCTTCGGCGCCCATGCACTCAAGAAGAAGTTTACGGAAGACCAACACGACAGTTTCGAAACCGGCGTTCGGTATCAATTTTACCATGCACTGGCATTGCTGGCTGCCGGTTTCGCGCAGACCGCCGGGATAATCGAGCCGGGTGCTTACACATGGCTGTTTATCAGTGGCACGGTGCTGTTTTCATTTAGCATATACGGCCTGTGTTTAAGTGCTGCTTTCGGTACAAAATGGCGGTTTCTGGGCCCCGTTACGCCCGTTGGCGGGCTGTTGCTCGTGGCGGGCTGGCTGTCGTTATTGTTTGCTATCCTCCGTTGAGGGCTGTTTCTGCTCCTTACTTGGGCGGAGGATAAGCCGCAATGTCGGGTCATTGGTGACGAATGACCATGCCCAGTTGGTAGCCAGCACCACTTTATTGCGGAAGCTGATGAGGGGAATGATATGTACGAACAGCCAGCTCACCCAGGCGATCCACCCCCTGAGAAAACCTTTGGGCAGGTCTGCCACCGCCCGGTACTTGGAAATAATCGCCATCGTCCCCTTGTCGCGGTACAAGAAAGGCCGCATCGGCTTGCCATCCGCCATACGCGACAAATTTTTACCGAGCAATTTCCCCTGCTGGATGGCCACCTGCGCCACTTGGGGGTGGCCTTCAGGATAATTTTCATCGTCCGTCATTACGCATTGATCGCCCAAGGCGAAAATTGACTCCGTATGTGCTACCCGATTGAATGCGTCCACGCTTATACGCCCGCCGCGGGCAACGGCATCGCCGGGAAGCCCCTCTACGCGGACGGCAACAACGCCGGACGTCCAGATCAGGGTATCCGTCGGTATGGCTTCTCCCGAGCTCAGCATGACATTGCCGGAAGCGTAATCAACCACCTTCGTATTCAGAACAATCTTAGCTCCGAGCTTTTTTAAAACCGTATACGCCTCCCGCTGCGCCTTGGTACTCATCGGCGGCAGCAGTACCGGCGCAGAATTAACAAGGTACAGATGCGCATGGAAATCGGTCAATTCGGGATATTCCTTCGCCACGATCTCCCGCCCCATCTCGGCGAGGATACCCGCCAATTCAACGCCAGTGGGGCCACCGCCGGCAATAACAATATTCAACGCCTTATCCCGCTCGGCAGGGTCTATGGCCCGCACGGCACATTCCATCCGGAGTAAAATGTGATTCCGAAGATTCATTGCATCGTCAAGCGTCTTCATGGGCACGGCAAATTTGGCGATGTTTTCAAAACCGAAGTAATTTGTTCCCGTACCCATGGCAAGCACCAAGTAGTCATATGACAGCGTACCAGTCGTCGTTTCGACCTCCCTTGCCCGGGGATCGATGCGTTTCAGCTCGCCCATGTGGAAACGGATATGTGGCTTTTCCTGAAATAACCGGCGAAACGGATAAGAAATGTTTGACGGCTCGATAAATGCCGCAGCAACCTGGTAAATCAGCGGCGGGAAAAAATGGTAGTTATTCCGGTCAACCAGGGTGATGATAAACCGCTTATCCTTTCCCAGGTGCTTAATTAAATTGATTCCCGCAAATCCTCCTCCGATGACAATGACGTGTTTGGTGTTATCTTTCATGTGTGCCGAGGATAAATCTCACTGTTGAAGAAATTTTCCATGGATTTCAACAAAGTCCAAGTCTTTCATGTGCGCAATTCGCTTACTTCAGCTTCATTTGCGCAAAGTATGGGTGATCAGGATTGACGATCATTTCCTGCCGCAAAGGGTGAATAATGACATCCATGTCTTCCATCGGAATAGCTCCCAAAAGCGGTTCAGCTTCTCCCGGTAAAACCATCGCGTCCACATTACAGCGGCGATTTTCGAAACGTACCTCTATAGGGCCTACCACTTCGTACTCCACAATGCTACCATTTGCCAGCTGGCCTTTCCGCTTTTCGATAACAGGCAATTGAAGTTGCTCCTGTATATTCTCGTTGATACACATATACGCTGAACCCGTATCAACAAGCATCCTGATCGGCATACGTTTAATTTCTTCCTCGCCAATAATATTTCTGCGGGAAAGAACCAAGTCCTCCCCATTAATTAACTCGATATCTGCGTAAATCAATCCCATAAGTATTTCAAAAATACTAATTTTTATTGAACAACCGCTTCCTGCTCCTCAAAATGGTAGTTGACTAATTCCTCCACCGATTTTGAAAACGTTTTTAGGCGATCGTAAACAATATGCAAGGCATAACCGTCCGCTCGATAGCCCGGATTATAGCGGAGCTGATTCAGCGCCTGTGAAAGCTGCACCACCATTTTCCGTTCTTCGGGAATATCCAGACAAAAGTGTTCGCTGGCCAGCGGGGTAATGGATTCCGTCAGCTGTATCAAGTACATCAGGTTAAGAATGTTATCCGGCCTATAGCCCCAAATCGCATGCAGCATTCCCAAACAAAGCTGTTCCATCGCTTGCGCTATGACAACCGAACAACATTCATCGTATCTGGGCTGATCGAGTTGCTCCCTTGCCATCCTCATCATTCCCTCCGCGCTCCAAAGGTAACGCTTCCACTGCCAATCCCGTTTCGCTAAATCAACCGCTTCAGTTGTGCCGCCTTGTGTCAATAGCCCGTTTTTACCGCACCACCTCTCTGCTGTATTCGCTAAAAAATGAAAAAACATATCCCCCTCTTCCAACTTTTTATTGAACGTGCCTAACTTAAAATACAACACCACGACCTCCAACGCCTCCCCCAGCACCTCGTTTATCTGATGTTGTTGCTGCAATGGATGTTCCAGTGTTTCCTCGGTCAGGATAGCCAGGTAATACCGATGGCGCTTTGTTTCCCTTTTGTCCAGTGTGACCAAGGTTACCGACCGTTCTTCCCGCGATTGATGCGCAAAGCAAAACACATGGGTGGGTGTAAAATAACGGCTGATGGCCGCGAGGATACGGTCGCGGTGGTCATCGGTGCCGGGCATTTTTTTGCCCGTTGGTTCGTTGCTTTCCGTTGGCCGACTATCTACATGCGTTGCGACCACGGCTTCTTCGCTCGTTATCGTACCTGCCACCGCCGCAGCCTGTTCTTTTTCGGCTTGCCGTCGTTGGATTTCGTCCAGCAGATCACGGTTAAACGCTGTTAGGTAGGCAAGCAGTTCTTTGGACTTATTACCGGCTATGGCCAAATCTTCTTTCGACACAGAGAAATCATGGTCGTACCGTGCCGAGCTATAGGATTCGTCGAGTTTTCCCAAAATGGACAACTCATGCGGTTTTTCGAATAGTGCCCCCAATTCCGGACAGAACGGCGCGATGTATTCCTGATGGTTGCGCAGTGAATGGCTGATCTTCTCCTTACCCATCACGAGGTTTTCGGCCGCGCGGTACCCTTGCTCGATTACCTGATGAAGCATAAAGGCCGCCTGCCCATAATTCGCTTTATTCAGGTAAAATGCATAACCTTCTGCAAATGCATCGATTTTAGACACTTCTTTATCAAAGTGCACTTTTGCCTGTTCACACCACATTTCGAAATCGACCGCCGGAAGCTGAATGCGTATTCCCACATCGGGATGTTCAAAAACCAACTTATCGGGTTGGCAGATCAACGTGGCCCGCATGTTTCCCTGCTTGATTTTACGGTTCACCTCGTCAGGAAAAGCCACGTGGCACCGGTATTCCGGCTTTTCGGCTACCGCCAGGTTACAAAGCGCCCGCGCAGCTACAATCCCTTGGCCTACGGCGTTGCGCAGCAAGACATATAGCTGGTTGATCCGCTTCCCTTGAATCATAAAGGGGTGCAGGTATATTTGATCAATCAGCAGATTTTCAGTGATACGCTGGATGATGAGCTGCAGCGTAGGGTCTGGGGTTTGGGGCACCGGTTTCATGCTTCTTCGGTTTGATGGTTTTCTTTTTCGACTTGGATTGAGGTGTCAGTTGATGTGCCGCCCATTGCTTCCGGTTCGGTTGACAAAGCCGCCGACTCACCAGCTTCCGCGTCATGTGAATCCCCCGCTTCATCGGACATACCATCCGACAACTCCCCGGTTAAAGATGCTCCATCAGGTTCCCCTGCCACTGCCATCGGGCTCGCGATAAAGTAGGACGGCACCCGAACAAAAATCCCCTCGTTGTCGTAGATATCGTACAACGCCCTGGCCATCCGCAACAATAATTCTCGGATCACAACAACCTTATCCCCAAACCGGTCATCATAGGCATCCGTCGGGTCCGCCAGATACACCATCATATCATCCAAGGTTTTGTACCATTTTTCCAACGATTGGAAGGAAAAGAATTTACTTAATGTATCGGCCGGATTGACGTCCCCATCGAAAGCAGCTTCGCCTTCGATGACGAAAGACCAATAATCTTCCTGGGTCTTAAAAAATCCCAGTGGTCTCCGCTGCTTCTTCAGGTTACATTGCTTGTAAATAACATAGGCTACTTCCACCTGTTCGATTAGCTGCCTGCAATGATACCCGTTTTCTATCACCGGTGGCTTAGCCAGTTCCGAACACACTGCCGCATTGACCAGCAGGTGGATATCCCGTTCCCAGTATTTAATCCTCGTTTGATTGCCGAAAAAATCATTCAAATAAAGCATCGGATTTTTGATGATTCCCTTGGTTACATACCGGAAATTTTCGGCTTTCAGCTTCTTTTGTTTAATTTTCGCCATAATTGTTTCATTAGGATTGAAGAAAAATGGTTTGAAAATAATTATTTCTGACACATCAAATTTAAGAACTATTTTTCTTCAATACAAAATTTTATGAAGAATATTTTTACCAATGGATTCTGTTTTGAAGAGAATTAAAGAAATAGCCAATCAGGAAGGCATCAGCGTAACCGCGCTGGAAGCGTCCATAGGCGCCAGCAAAGGCGTTTTCTCACGGGCTTTGGCCAATGGAACCGATATCCAAAGCAAGTGGCTGGTGAAGTTAGCTGAAAATTATCCCCTCTACTCACCCGAATGGCTGCTCACCGGCGAAGGCGAAATGCGGAAGGCGGATGTGCTCAGGGAATTGGAAGAAAAATATGCCGCGGAGCATCCAACGGACTTGACCAATGAACTGATTCAAACGCTGAAAAAAGTGATTTCGTCGCAGGAAACGACCATTCAGTCGCAAGCCGTAACGATCACCGCGTTGCAGAAGCGGATCAATGAGTTGGAAAACGGGAAATAAGAATCAACGTTGGACAAATTCACATTCCAGCATTTATCTGATATCAGCTTGCCTTAAAATTGCCAAAAAAGTACCTTTCTTCAAATCCTTACCGCCGTGGTATGGCACAATAGCGGTCTTATTGTTGATCGGATTATAATAAACATGGTGGGATCCTTTGGAGCGCTTAAAAACAAAACCATTTCCCTAGTGCCGGTTGGTGAAACACAGCCTGATAAATGTAGCTTATCCTTGGGTCAAAAGCGATCCACGACGTCCTTCAATACCCCTACACATTCTGCCAACGCATCCTCCGTGGATGACGCAAACCCCAGCCGGATGGCGTGCGCATCGTAGGCCGGATAGCGGTGCGCCACCCCGTCCGAAACATATAATCCCTTTTTGCGGGCGTCTGCCGCAAGCCGCGCGAGGTCGATACGCCGGTCGATCCGCGTCCATACCGACAGGCCACCCTCCGGGGTATCGAACGCCATCATACCGGACAGTTCAGCTGCCAGCAAGTCGCAGAAATGATCCCTGCGCTCCCGGTATACGGCCATGGCTTTTCGCAGGCTGCGCTGGATAGTCCCGTCGTCCAACAACTCGGCCATCGCCCGCTCCAGGATATGATCGCCCTGCCTGTCGAGCAAAGTCCTCACCGACGCGAGATGAGCAACAACGTTTTCCGGCGCAACCAGGTATCCCAAACGGAAAGCGGGCGAAAACGTCTTGCTGAACGACCCGCAATAAATGACCAGCCCGCTGTCATCTGCACTGGCCAAAGGAAGCAACGGCTTGTGCCTGTAATGGAAGTCATAATCGTAATCGTCCTCGAAAATGATGAATCCGTATTTGTCCGCCAAACGGAGCAGTTCCAGCCGGCGATCCATCGGCAGGGAAACCGTCGTCGGATAATGGTGGTGCGGAGTCACGTACACCATGCGCACCCTCGTGGTCCGGCACAGCTGCTCCAGCGCATCCACCTGTATCCCCGCTTGGTCTACCGGAATACCCAATAACCGCGCCCGCGTGCTGGAAGTTCGCCTCCGCCCGCCGCCAGCCGGGCACGCCTGCTACGACGACATCGCCACGCTGGATAAGCCCGTTGCAGACCAGGTTGATACCCATGACGGTACCCCGCACGGACAGTATATTCCGCTCGGTGATGTCGAGGCCGCGCGTCAGGTTGAGGTAGCGTGCCAGCGAATCCAGGAACCGCCCGGATCCCTTGGCCTGGCCATAGCTACCGAACCGCCCATATAAATCGCCCCGCTCCAATTGCGCCCGATAAGCCCGGTAAAGCTCCTTCAGCGGGGCCAACGACGGGTCGGGGAAACCGTCGTCCAAATGCAGCCGTGTAGTCACCGGATCGACGCCATGACGCAGGTAAGCCGCACCCCTGATTTCAAAGCCCGCCTCACGCTTCCGGTCTCGTTCCTGCCCGCCCTTGTCCAATCGCATGGGCTGCGATTCAGGCAGACGGGATGCGACGAACGTACCCCTGCCGACGTGGCTTTCCAGCCAACCCTGCATCTCCAATTCCTGAAACGCCCTGGTGATGGTCAGACGGTTCAGCCGAAAGATATCCGCCAATTCCCTCGAACTCGGCAGCCGCCCGCCAGGCGGTATCCTGCCCTGCCTGATGAGCACCATGATGGCCTCGGCCAGCTGCAGATACACGGCTTTGCCCCGCTGTGGCTGCAGCGCAATCTTAGAAAACAATGAACGCAAAATTGGACTATCCATTTTATTGATATTGGATGACAAAAGTAAACCAATCTACCGATAGTTTTGTGCTGCAATACAAAAGTCATGTATATACCCAAAAGCTTTCAATTCAGCGACAAAACGGAAATCGCGGCGTTCATGCGGCGCTATCCGTTTGCCACGGTGGTTACTGCTCATGATGGGGTGCCGCTGGCCACACACCTGCCTTTTGCCGTGGAGGAACACCAGGCAGGGATTACCCTGAGCTCACATTTTGCGGCTGCCAACAATCAGTCACGGTTGATTACGGGATGTACTTCGTTGGTCATTTTCAGCGAACCCCACGCCTATATTTCGCCGCGCCACTATGACAAGCTGGAAAGTGTGCCGACCTGGGACTATATTGCCGTCCACGCCTACGGCACCTGCCGGGTGGTGGAAGACCACAACGCGAAGCTGGCGCTGCTCGAAAAAATGATAGGCTTCTACGAGCCGGAATACCTCAACCAATGGACCTCACTCCCGCTCCGGTTTAAGACCGGCATGATGAGCGGTATCGTGGCGTTTACCATGGATGTGGCCGAACTCCAGGGGCAGCGGAAGCTCAGCCAAAACAAGACGCCCGCCGAGCGCATGCGCATTGTCAAACAATTGGAAACGACGGCTGGCAGCGTTGAACAAGCACTCGCGGATTATATCAGAAAAACGATAACATAAGACCCTAACAATCATTTAATCCCACCAGATCATGGAGATTATCCGCATCAACAACACGCAGGGCGACCTTGTCTTCGCCCTGTTTGACCAATACCGGGTTTTCTACAAACAGCCATCCGATATCGACTTGGCCAGGCGGTTCATACAAGCCCGATTGGACAACAACGAGTCCGTCATCTTTGCCGCTCTGCTCGATGGCGGAGAAACGTGCGCCGGTTTTACGCAGCTCTACCCCAAATATTCCTCCGCCAGGGCCGTGCGGAACTGGATCCTTAATGACCTGTATGTGGATACACCTTACCGTAACCAGGGCATCGGGACCGGGTTGATCACAGCAGCCATCGCTTTCGCGAAGACGCACGGCGCTGCGTTTGTTGAGCTTTCAACAGCGACTGACAACGTCACCGCCCAACGGCTCTACGAGCATATCGGATTCGAAAGGCAGACTCCGGACGTTGATTTTCTCACCTACAGGATTCCCGCTGTTTAATACCGATGAACACTTTTCCGATACCTCCCCTACTGCAAAATGACCGGGCCATCCTGCTGCCGTTGCTGGAGACGGATTTTGAGGTGCTGTATGCACTCGCATCCGACCCCGTCGTGTGGGCGCAGCACCCGCAGCCTGACCGATGGAAAGCAAGTGTCTTCCGCATATTTTTTAATGGAGCCATCAACAGCAAAGGGGCCTTCAAAGTCATCGACAGGAAAACTGGTGCAGTTGCCGGAAGTACCCGTTTTTACGATTACGATGCGCAAAACCGGAGCATCTTTATCGGCTACACCTTCTATGCCGCGCGCTACTGGGGCACGGGACTGAATGCTGTGGTGAAAAAGCTCATGCTTGACTACGCCTTCCGATATGTAGATACGGTATTGCTGCATGTCGGAGCAGCCAATATCCGCTCCCAAAAGGCCGTCGAGAAGCTGGGAGCGCGAAAAATAGCGGAAGTATCGGCAGATTACCATGGAGATGGCCCGAAACCGAATTTCACCTACGAAATCCGGAAAGAAGATTGGCGGGATTAAGCGGCCAGATGCATTTATATTACACTATATTTGTGCCATGGCCATCTTCCCCACCCGCTATTCGCTGCTTTCCGCAACGGCGCTCAACGACTATTTACGGCAATGCTACGCGCTAAGCGACACATCGTGCCGCCTGCTGATCCACAACGTCAGCGATACCTACCTGCTCGAAAGCTCCGGCACGCGGTATATCTTCAAGATTTACCGCGATGCGCACCGGAAAATGGAGGAGATAAACGGCGAAGTCGAATTGCTCAACATCCTGCATACGGGCGGGGCTTCCGTAAGCCGCCCGTTGGCGGATAAGGAAGGCCGTTATTTACAACCCTTTGACGCAGCGGAAGGTATCCGATATGGCGTATTGTTTACCTATGCCGAGGGCGAAGTATACACCGCGATGAGCGACCAACAGTTGCTGGAAGTCGGGCGGGGTATGGCCCGCATCCATCACATCACCGCCGGATTGCAATTGACGCACCACCGCCAACCGCTGGACATGGAAGCACTGGTGGATGCGCCATTGCGCGTCATAAAACCCGCATTCGCTAACGGGCTGGAAGCCGAATACGAATACTTGCACGATACGGCAACCCGCGTGAAGCAGCAATTGTCAGCGTTTGACCTGCCTTCGTTCAGCCACGGGTATTGCCACTACGATTTCCTGCCCAAGAACTTCCACTTTGACTCGGCCGGCAGCGTCACGTTCTTTGACTTCGATTTTGCCGGATCCGGATACCTGATTAATGACCTTGCTTCATTCTATGTCCATTTCTTCCTGGATGTGCTTCACCACAAAATGACGCAGCCGGAAGCAGACCGCCAGTTTGCCGTATTTATACAGGGTTATCGCGCGATCCGGCCATTAAGTGAAGCTGAATTGGCTTCCATCCCCCATTGGGGATACCTTTTCTGGCTGTTCTATTTCCACTTCCATTACGAGAACTTCGAAGACTGGTCCAACTTTTTCTTCCACCCGAGATTCATCCAAGCCCGGGTAGGCTGGATGAAAACGTGGGAAGAATGGTACCTGAAATGATCCTCGCTGAACGGATCCTCATACTTGATTCACCAGCCATGAGACATATTGTGGCAGCATGGTAACCGTATAATATGGCAGGTTTAGCAATATATACGGTTTCTTATTGGGAGT
Organism: Parapedobacter sp. ISTM3; assembly: GCF_016533505.1. NCBI lineage: Bacteria > Pseudomonadati > Bacteroidota > Sphingobacteriia > Sphingobacteriales > Sphingobacteriaceae > Parapedobacter > Parapedobacter sp. ISTM3. Next base: position 107,396 of record NZ_JAENGN010000015.1, read on the forward strand.
AACCGTGTGCTCTAACTGGAACACTCCTCCATAAATACGGATAGCAAAGGGGTGGTCAGCCACATCAACAAATTGATGCAATGACCTCAAACGACCTGTAGCCCCCGATTTAATTTCGATGGGTATCGCCCATTTTTGGTAAACATAAACCAAATCTACTTCGGCACTTGACTGTGCCTTTTCCCGAACCCAAAAAAATGGTTTACCGTCTGTTTGCTGCTGCAACGAAGTCAGCTCTTGGGTAATCAAATGCGGAATTATGGCACCACGATACGCCGTACTAAGCTCTGTCATCGCCAGCATTTCAGCCTGTATACCGAGCGTATAATTGATGATTCCCGTATCAAGCAATTGTAACCGTGGAGATTTCTTTAAGTCGGCTTTTAGCGGCGGTGCAAGATCGGTTGTAGGATAGAGTAGGCGGATAATTCGGGCCGCATCTAAGGTACGAAAAGCTTCCCCGACTTCCCTTGATCGGTAATTTGAATTACCGAACCCCTGGAACTTTACTCGTTCATCGAGGTATAATGGTGCCGTATCCATCAAATGCTTAATGATTTTACGTTCGGAATCGTTGGAGGTATACTTCTCGACATCATTCTTATAAGTTCCCCAGATACTCTCATATACTGCTACCAAGTCCGAAAGTTGGTGATTGGCGTTATCTACCTTGACCACTTCGGGCATTCCGCCTATGATAGCATATCGGTGGAAAGCTTCCAGCAGTGGTCCATGAGCAGCTGGCCGTACGGGCACCTCCCGGAGCACTTCAAGGAGGCCGGGTTTACCTATTGCCTCCAGATACTCCTGAAAATTTAATGGATGCAAATACAAAAACTCAACCCTTCCTACGGGAAAACTTTGCACGCTGTGCAGGGCAAATTCCAACAGTGAACCCGCACTGATGACATGGAGCTGGGGCAATTCTTCATAAAAATACCGCAGTAATTGAATTGCTTTAGGGCTCTCCTGTATTTCATCAATAAATAGCAATGTGTTATCCATCCCAGACGATGGGATACCGTGTGTCAATAACAGCGACTCCACGATGGTATACACATCTTCAATATCCTCAAAAAAACGACGATCCCCCGGCTTCTCCAAATTGAGATGAATCACATGCGAATAGGTCTTGGCGAAATCTCTAATCAGTGTTGTTTTACCCACCTGCCTCGCACCACGTACGATGAGCGGTTTCCTGTTATCGCTGGATTTCCATCGTAACAATTGGTTCGATATGCTTCTTCTAAAAGCCATTTTTAACTTTTTGTAACAAAATAAAGGCAAATATCAGAATAATTTGTAATAAAATAAAGGTAAATATCCTCATTTCTTGTAATAAATAAAGGATTCAGCCTATATTCTCATAACGGAGCAACGGACGAGAACACCGAGGACTAGCCACAATGACTCAATTGGCTACTTCGTACACCAGCTCCTGGTAACCGATTTCGCCTTCCGACGATATGGCTTCTATGATGACAACCGTTTCACCGGCTGCATCCGAATGATAGTATGATGTCCCGGCCGCCCCACCTTTATCGGTAGCCAACTCGGGCACCCAATGAATCAGCGTGCGCAGGTCCGGCCGCTCCGCGTCGTTTTCAGTGGGCGCCTCGTAACGCGGCGCGTAAAACTCCATAATAGGTGAATACACGGGCACCTTAGCCTGCAAAAGCCCCGTAGGTTTACGGACAGCAAACAAGCCATTCCCTGCATGCGTATAAATGGCGATGACGCTGCCCACTACCGGGATATCCAGCGGAGAGGCCTCCGGATAGGTTTCCCGATACAACGAACTGAAATTTTTGGCAAAACGGATAAGCTCCACACTTTTCACCTCGCTGGGCGGGATGTTGGGAATAAATTCGTAGCTGTGGCCCGGTACGGGGATACCGTCTACGACGACAAGCGTGCTTTCTCCCCCGATGATGCTCGCCCGCAGGTAGCCGCCATTACCTCCAACCCGTTCGATGCGCAAATCGTCCGGAAAATTGAACAGCAACACGCTGTACAACCCGTAGGACCACTTCTCCTCCTTATCCTGAATGGCTTTCCCGGAAATGATGACGTCGGATTCCCCATACCGATCAAGCACGTTTTGCTGCTGCGGACTGAGTGCCCGGCGTTCTACCAACACTTCGTCCAGCAAGATTTCGCCGGCTGAAAGCCGGTATGAATACTCACGCTGTGCACGCTCCCGCCGTTTCTGCACGAGATACGACACGACACTGTCCACCCGTTCGATGGAGCGGCGCTGATCATAGGCAATCTCCGGAGGTTTTCGCTCATCCAATGACAGGGCATAATCCCGGTTTTTTCCGGATTTATTGGCGCTTTGGATCAGTACATCCAAGGAATCGACAAATTCATCCCCTAATTCAAAATAAAAGCGCCCAAGGCTATCCGTATGTTGTGCCGCCACGGACGAGGTCTTGCCGAAGGTCATCAGCGTAAGGCCTATACCTGCCTGCGCTTTCTTGGATAAGACACCGGCGACTTTGCCACTGACGTAGGGCGAAGGCTCGTTTGGTAAAAGGAAGGTGTCCTGCGGCTTATCATAAACGTACCGCCGCCACCCTTGCGTAAGCATCAACGCATCCAAATCGTCAAACGGTGCGTTGTGCTCATCCTGAAAATAGTAGCCGGGGTCTTCGATATCGCCACGAAGCTCCGAAGACAGCAACAACCGTGTAAGCAGGTTATCCCGTGCTGTCTGCGCTTTGCCGATATGATCGGCATTCACCACCGATACCGAGACCTTGGCGTCGGCGGGTTCACCATCGCTGCCGAACACCTGTATGGAGAGATCCACGCTATCCCGTTTCCGGGGTTCGGGGTTGTCCATCGAGACATCGATACGAAGTCGCGCACCCGGCCGTTGGTTAAAGAAAAGCCTTTCGGCCAATGGCTGCATCTGCCTGTCCATCAATGTGAAGGAAATGATACCCTCCGGAAGTGCGGCTGCTGGCAGCGACGTGGTGATATGGCCGTTTTTCAACGATGCTATTATGTGGTAATACAGCACGCCCCGGCAACTCACCTGGACAAATAGGCTGTCGGTCTCCCAGCAATTGGAGGAGAGAGCCAGTTCAATATTGTCCGCTCTTTTTGAGACACCGAGGACACGCCCCTCGATGACAACCTGGGGGAGCGGATAGCGACCCGAGTCCCCTGTGGATAAGGAATCCAATACCGCGTAGTAGGACAAGCCTCTGTCGGCGGTCATCGTGAAGCTTCCCATTCCCAAATGGTTGCACCTGAATGGCGCAACGGTATTTCCGCGGCTATCTCGAATGACACCCGAAACGGCGATGCCTTTGCCTGAGCCATTGAGCACTTTGACACCTACCTTGCTGGTCAACCCGTGTACCAGTTGCCCACTTTCGGCAAAAAACTGAACGTCCGGAGGCCCCTCCTGCAAAGCGATGGTCCTGGTATAGCGGATGCCATGTTGCGTCTCCATATTTACGGTAGCCATCCGCGCACCGTTGGGTAGCGGGTGATCAAGCGGATAATACCCGCTGCGCGCCGCCTTTAGGGAAAGTGTGTCTTTTTCTCCGTCTACCGTTAAATAGACCGTAAGCTGCTTCCGGTGTTCCGGATCAATCAGTTCGGGATTCAGCTGGGCTTGCAGCCAATACATTCCGGGTTCGCGCTCGTTCAAGTGCAGTGCCGTCATGGGATTACGGGCTATTGCTGTTGAAGTGGGAAACACATCGATATAGGTCCGGAAAATAAAGTCTGCACCGAAATTCTTATTCCATTCCGTATAAGCCCGTAGCAAATATGGACCTTGTACATAGCCTTCTTTCAGCTCAAAGCCTCCTGATCCAACGCCATCGGTCAACTTGATGCGCTTGCGATCGGCAACGCGTTCATCCGGTCCGATCAGCTCTACGTGGAGCACGCCGCTCATGGTACTGGGGCGGTGGCTTGCGGACTCCACAACCACGGCCTTAAACCAGATCGGCTGATCAGTCGTATACACATCGGCGTCCAATTGGAGGTAAATCTTTTCGGCAAAGGCCGCATGTGCTACGAAGCGATCGGATTGCGCATAAACGGAGACTGTACACAGCAAAAAAGCGATACCGGCAAGGGTAGCTAAGCTTTTTTTGCTGTACCACACGGTATCGCCTGCGCCAAAATCCATGTCATCCGGCCGCTATATCTACACCAATCACTTCGAAGACATTTCGCCCTTGATCCGATATCGGCACGGGATAACCGCCTAAATTCCTGTAAAAAGAAATTCCAAAGCAGATGATTACCGGGTCAGTCGACGCCTCGGGCAACTCCAGCCGGAAGGCCTGCGCAGGAATGGTCTGCCAATCCATTGGCAGCAGTTCTTGATGCTGCGCGACAACGGGCAACGGCTCCACGCCGGCATTGAACAAGATGGCTCCTACATGAAAACTGCAGCGCTCCGCGCCCTTAGGCGCCGCCATCGCGTTACCGGGAGACAGCGCCGGAAGCGTGACCTCCAGCAGGCCGGTCTCCCGCTGATAGGCACAACGGGGCGGGATAAACAATACATCCTTCAATGCGGCAACCGCATTGAAACTGAATCCATGAAGCAAAGGTAGACTTTCGGGCACTACAGTGCGTTCGCCCCGGCTGTGCGTGGTGTCTGACCGGACGACGCCCGTCATACGTGTCGTCAGCCGATTGACTGCCGTTGGATCTTCAAACAACGTATAACGCTCACCCAGCGCCAGCCTCGTCGCTACGCGGATGAGCCTCCCCGCACTACTGGCACGTCCGAATTCGGTGTTGTTTTCGCGTGTCCTCGCGAAGGAAGGGTCGGTCTTGATACGTTCCTTACTGGCCCCAGTGCGTTGCCGGACAAGTGCCTTACCGTTGCTGTTGTAGAAAGACAAATCCCCGATTTGTCCTTCAAGGGTAATTGAGCTTTTCTGAATGGCCACGGCCTATGTCGTTATGGTACAGTACAAAGATAAGAAAAACTCAGGGGCAATCCAAGGGTTTCCCGGGAGTAATCCGGCTATGAAGCATCTGATAGCGCCATGGGTAAAGGTGAATAATAAGTGGATTATCCGTGGGATATACGTGGCAAATACATGGATCACCGGTGCCTCACACAGGCAGGAAACAGAGACACGACACGAAGCCGGCATCCGGACGGGCTACTTTTTTTATTTTTATCTTGACAATAAAAAAAATTGATGTACATTTGGCTCGTCAAACAACAATGATGTTAACACGGAACAACGCATATTGGTTTTTTGGTTTCTTTTACTTTAGCAGTGAGAGCCGGGATTGATATGCATTGATAACGTTAAAAGATAGAAATGTAGAAAGTCCCGGCAAAAAAGCCGGGACTTTTTTTTGTCCATTTACATAATTTATGAACATAAAAGTAGCGATACAAGGCATCAAAGGGTCATTCCATGAAGAGGCAGCCTACAAATATTTCGGCGATAAAATCGAAACCGTGGAGTGCGAATCGTTTAAAAAAATGTGTGAACTGCTAAAGCAGGGCAAGGTGGATTACATCGTGATGGCCATTGAAAATTCCATCGCCGGCAGCTTGCTTCCCAACTACAACCTGCTTCGCGACTACCGTTTTCCGATCGTGGGCGAAGCGTACCTGCACATCAAACTGCACCTGATGGCCCTGCCCGACGTATCAATCCAGGACATCAAATATGTGGAGTCCCACCCCATCGCGCTGCAACAGTGCAATGACTACCTGGAAGAAAACCCACAGTTTAAGGTGACCGAAGCGGAAGATACCGCGGCAAGTGCAAAGAAAGTGAGCGAATTGCAACTCCGGGATACCGCGGCTATCGCTCCCCAACTGGCGGCAAAATTATATGGCCTGGAAATCCTGGAACGCCGCATTGAAACCAACAAGAAAAATTACACCCGCTTCCTTATCCTGAGCAGCAAGCCTGAAGAACGGGGCAAAGTCAACAAGGCTTCCATATCTTTCCAGACCGGCAATGGCGTAGGTTCGCTATCAACGGTGTTGCAGTGCTTTGCCGAGCAGAACATCAACCTCAGCAAGATACAGTCCATGCCTGTATTGGGCAAGCGCAATGAATACGATTTCTATGTCGATGTGGAATGGAAGGATCAAGCAGATTATGATGCAGCCATCCGCCGCGTGCTCAAGTACACCAGCAATTTCAACATCATGGGGGAATACGTGAAGAATGACAAGGTGTGATCGGATGATCCTTGGCCGGTGAAACGAAAAACAGAAAAACGAAAAAAACAAAATCGCAATACTCAATAAAAATAAAACAATGAAACAGACATTAGACATCGTACCCTTAAAATCATGGCTTGACACCGGCGACGCGCCACTGATCATCGCCGGCCCGTGCAGCGCGGAGACGGAGGAACAGCTCGTCGCCACAGCACACCTGCTGGCCAACACCGGCAAAGTAAACGTATTACGGGCAGGCATCTGGAAGCCCCGCACACGTCCGGGTGAATTTGAAGGCATCGGCAGCATTGGACTGCAATGGTACCGCCGGGCTAAAGATGAAACCGGACTGCCCATCGCGACGGAAGTGGCCACAGCAAAGCACGTGGAAGAAGCGCTGGCAGCAGGCGTGGATATCCTTTGGATAGGCGCCCGATCTACCGCCAACCCGTTTACCGTGCAGGAGATCGCTGATGCGCTGAAAGGTGTAGACGTGCCCGTACTGGTCAAAAACCCCGTCAATCCGGACCTGTCTCTTTGGTTGGGCGCGCTGGAACGCGTAAACCGTGCAGGCATCAAAAAACTGGCAGCTATCCACCGGGGCTTCTCCTCCTACGAAAAAACCGCCTTCCGTAATGAGCCCATGTGGGATATCGCCATCCAATTGAAAACACTTGTGCCTGATCTTCCGGTGATCAACGATCCCAGCCACATCTGCGGAAACAGGGAGTTGATTCCGTACATTGCACAAAAAGCATTCGACATGGACATGCAGGGGCTTATTGTTGAATCGCATATCGACCCATCCGTGGCTTGGACGGACGCCAAACAGCAAGTCACCCCCCAAGCACTTTCTGACATTCTCGCCAACCTTACCTTCCGGCACGCCAAGTCAGATGACCCGGTTTTTGAAGATAAACTGGCACAATTGCGCAAAGATATTGACAAGCTGGATGACCAAATCATCAAAATCCTGAGCGACCGAATGAAGATCGTCGAAAAAATCGGTGAATATAAACGCGACAACAATGTGACCATCCTCCAGGTCAGCCGCTGGGATGAAATCATCCAAAAACGGAGCAACGTGGCCCAGGCACTTAAACTTGACCGCGATTTCACGGTGAAGTTGCTGGAACTGATTCATAACGAATCCATCCGCAAACAGAACGAAATCATGAACACCAAACCGGTAGCAGAGGCATAATGGAAATCAGTGCGTTGAAACTTTCGCATCCAGCGAAATCGCTCAACGGGACCGTACGACTTACGGGTTCGAAAAGCGAGAGTAACCGGGCGTTGATCATACAGGCCCTTGGCGGCGGTAAGGTCCGCATTGAAAACCTGTCTTCTGCCGCTGATACTGTGACCTTACAACAGGCGCTGCGTGCTGCCTCCGGACAACGGGGCGACAGTACGCAGCAGACGGTGATCGATGTCGGTCCCGCTGGCACGGCCATGCGGTTTCTGACCGCTTACCTGGCCATCACCGACGGCCGCTACCTGCTGACAGGGAGTGACCGGATGAAGCAGCGGCCCATCGGTATACTGGTGGACGCGCTGACCACCTTGGGCGCAGATGTCCGGTACGCTGAAACAGCGGGCTATCCTCCACTTGCCATCCAAGGGGGTTTTACGCAGCAAACCGCCCATGTCAGGGTACAAGGTCATGTCAGCAGCCAGTATCTGTCGGCATTACTGTTGGTTGCCTCATCCCTCCCGCAGGGACTAAACCTGCAAATTGAGGGCGAACTGACATCGCGGCCTTACCTCACCATGACATTAAACATGCTGGCCGAAGCCGGCATCCAACACCGCTGGGAGGCAGACACCATTTCGATTATGCCGCAAACGGCGTCGCCCTGCCAACTGACCATCGAACCGGACTGGAGCGCCGCCTCCTACTGGTATGCCATGGTGGCGCTAGCCAACGAAGCAAATCTATTTTTGCCCAACCTGAAAAGCAGCAGCTTACAAGGGGATGCCGCCATTGTGGAAATCATGACCCACTTCGGCGTGGCCTCTTCTTTTGAAGACGGCGGCTTACGCATCCAAAAAACCACCGTACACTCGGCAAAGAAACTGTTTGATTTCAAAGAATGCCCCGATTTGGCGCAAACCGTGATTGTCTGTGCAGCGGCGCTGAAACGCGACCTTTCTTTCACCGGATTGCACACGCTGAAAATCAAGGAAACAGACCGCATCGCCGCCCTGCAGAACGAGCTGGCGAAATTCGGCGTAAGGCTGGTGGAAGACGGCGCAGTATACCATCTGCACACCGAAGGCCTGCACAGTCCTGAACAGCTCATCATCGATACGTATGAAGATCACCGCATGGCTATGGCTTTCGCGCCTTTGGCTTTGGTGTTCAGCAATATGCAAATCAATGAGCCGCGGGTGGTAGAAAAATCCTATCCCGATTTCTGGAAACATTTGAAACAACAGGGATTTGTTATATCTTAGCCGCCTATTGGAAGTCGTAAAATCCGAAGTCTGATAGCAAAAAGCTGATAACTGATAAACTGAAATCTAACATAACATGGCCGGAAACTCTTTTGGAGAACTATTCCGTATTACCACCTTCGGCGAGTCACATGGGGAAGCAATTGGCGTAATTATCGATGGTTGCCCACCGAATATCGCCGTCGACGAGTCGTTTGTCCAGTCCGAGCTGGATAAACGGCGGCCGGGGCAGTCCAAGATTACCACGCAGCGTAAGGAGAGCGATACCGCCAAAATACTGTCCGGGGTGTTTGAAGGCAAAACCACGGGCACACCTTTAGCCATGGTCATTCCAAACGAAGACCAGCGATCTAAGGATTATTCGCACATCCAAGACAAATACCGTCCTTCCCACGCCGACTACACCTACCAGATGAAGTATGGCATCCGCGATTACCGCGGCGGAGGGCGCTCGTCTGCCCGCGAAACGGCCGCCCGTGTCGCTGCCGGCGCTATAGCGAAAAGTGTGTTAGCTCAACAGGGAATCCGCATTTTTGCGCATGTGTCAGGTGTAGGCAAAATCGAGGCACCGAATTTACATTCGGATGACGTCAATGAGCTGCTTGCCATACGGGAAAGCAACATGGTACGCTGTGCCGACCCCGCCACGGCCAATGAGATGATAGCCTTCATTGACGGCATACGCAAAGCGGGAGACACGGTAGGCGGCCGCATCAGCGCAATCATCCAGGGAGTGCCCGTAGGCCTGGGCGAACCGGTATTCGACAAATTGCACGCCGACCTGGCCAAAGCAATGATGAGCATCAATGCAGTGCATGGGTTTGAATACGGCTCCGGATTTGCCGGGTCTGAAATGCAGGGCACTGAACATAACGACATCTTCGTCAACCCGAACAATGATGCCGGTAAACTGGAAACGTCAACCAACTTTTCTGGCGGCATCCAGGGAGGCATCTCAAACGGCATGGACATCACATTCCGTGTAGCGTTCAAACCCGTAGCCACTGTCATGCGCCCCCAACAGACCATCAACCAAACCGGGGAATCAACCGAAATCACCGGAAAGGGCAGGCATGACCCCTGCGTGGTGCCCCGCGCCGTGATTATTGTGGAAGCCATGGCCGCGCTTGTCATTGCTGATCATTTACTTAGACACCAAATCTATCATGCAACAAAATAATCCTTACGTAATCGCTTCCGACATCGGGGGCACCCATATCACCGCGGCACTGGTAGACACGCGTCAATGGCGGGTCATTGATGATTCTATCTGCCGGTATCACGTTGATTCTCATGCCGATGCTAAATCGATTTTATCAGCATGGGCAGCACCTTTTCAGGAAGTTATCAGTAAGCATCCGGATTTGCCCGCACACCTCATCGGTATCGCGATGCCGGGGCCGTTCGATTATGAAGGTGGCATTTCGCGCATGCGGGATCAAGACAAATATGACAACCTGTATGGCATGGATATCCGTACCGAACTGGCGGAACGAACGGGCGTTGAGGGCCAAAACATCCGCTTTATCAACGATGCAGCGGCTTTTCTGCAGGGTGAAGTTTTTGCCGGCAAGCATAATGGCCATGCTAAAATGCTGGGTATCACCTTAGGCACCGGCTTGGGAAGCGCCGTCTGGGAGCAAGGAAAAAATGCCGTGGATGCCGACCTGTGGAAGACGCCATACCTCGACAGCAATATGGAGGAACATTTGGTCACACGGTGGTTTGTTCGCCGCACAGCACAACACGGCAAAGCGGTAACCGGACTCCGTGAGTTGCTTCAGCTGCGTGACCAGCATGCATTCGTAGACGATATACTGGCCGAGTACAGCCATCACTTGCTGAACTTCATGCGGTACTTCAGCCAGAAAGAAGTAACGGATCGATTTATCATCGGTGGCAATATCTCGAAGGCTTGGGCTATTTTCCAGCAGTTTAACCCGGAGGCGTTTAACCAATTTGACATCCACATCAGCCAATTGGGCGAGCATGCTGCCTTGATCGGTGCGGCAGCGATATTCGTTTAAGGGGCCCCGGGCAATCCCACCTGCTAATCGAACAACGCGGGATACTTCGCCGGATTGGCTTCATGCATGATGGCATATACCGTTTCAATGACGTCGTCTGCCGAAGGTTTGGAAAAATAATCACCATCTGAGCCATATGGCGGGCGATGCGCTTTTGCTGTCAACGTCCGGGGCTGACCATCGAGGTGATAATAGCCGTTTTGCACCTCCAACACCTGCTGCAGAATAAAGGCAGAAGCACCACCGGGCACATCTTCGTCCACGACCAGCAGCCGGTTGGTTTTGCTCAGTGACTGTGCACAGCGGTGCTCTTCATCAAAGGGCTGCAGGGTCTGCGGGTCGATAATTTCGATGGAAATACCGAGCTTTTCCAGTTCGGCAGACGCCTCCTGCACCACACGCAACGTAGAGCCGTAGGATACCACGGTCACATCGTTGCCTTCCTTCACCACCTCCGCTTTCCCCAAGGGTACGGTAAATTCGCCAACATTGGCCGGCATGCGTTCTTTTAGCCGATATCCATTGAGGCACTCAATAACCAAGGCCGGCTCATCGCCGCGGAGCAAGGTGTTGTACATCCCCGCAGCTTGGGTCATGTTGCGCGGCACACACACGTGTATACCACGCATGGATCCCAAGATCATGCTCATTGGCGATCCGGAATGCCAGATGCCCTCCAGCCGATGGCCACGTGTCCGGATGATAAGGGGCGCCTTCTGCCCGCCTTTCGTCCGATAGCTGAGGGAGGCCACGTCGTCCGTCAAAACCGTGAGGCCATACACCAAATAATCCAGATACTGGATTTCGGCGATAGGACGCAATCCCCGCATAGCCAATCCCATTCCTTGCCCGATAATAGCCGACTCCCGGATGCCCGTATCAAAAATACGGCGTTCGCCGTACTTGGCTTGTAGTCCGGCAAATCCCTGGTTTACGTCACCGATTTTGCCGACATCCTCACCAAACGCCACCAGGCGCGCATCTCTTGCAAAATTTGCATCGAAGCAGGCATTGAGCACTTCCCTTCCGTCTACCACCGGACTTGCTGCGCCATACTCCGGCGATACGACGGCCACATGCTTAGGTGACTCTATGGTATCTGAAAACAGGTACGTGTTGTACCGGTCGGCATTGATCTGCTGCCGCTGCGCGTACCAAGCCAACAACGCCGTCTTTTCGTCGCTTTGTTTGCCCCGCAATACACGGATAACCCGCCGGACAGTACTATATACTTCCCGGAGCGACGCCTCTGTAAGTGATTTTAACTCATTGAGTAGGATTTGCACGGTATCATCCGTAATGGCTGCCAGCAGCGCTATGGCTTCGTCTGATTCTTTTTTCAGCGTCGCGTTATAATCTGCCCACGCTCGTTTCTGCTCGGCACGCACGCTTTCTTTTGCCGAACGTTCGATATCCGCCAGCTCATTTTCGTTCGCGATGCCCGATTCTATCATCCACGCTCGCATTTTGACGATGCAGTCATATTCCTGTTCCCAGGCCAGACGTTCCTGGGATTTGTAGCGTTCGTGCGACCCCGATGACGAATGCCCTTGGGGTTGCGTCATTTCGGTTACGTGGATAAGCACGGGGATGTGGTGTTCCCTGCTGATTGCCGCAGCTTGTTCGTAGGTCTCGCAAAGGCCCGGATAGTCCCAGCCCTTTACTTTGAAAATCTCATATCCCGCACCGTTTTCATCCCGCTGAAAGCCTTTCAATACCTCGGAGATATCGGCTTTGGTGGTCTGTATATCGTTAGCTACGGAGATGCCATAGCCGTCATCCCATATGGAAATCACCGTTGGAATCTGCCTCACGCCCGCTGCATTCACGGCTTCAAGGAACACACCTTCGGATGTCGAAGCGTTGCCCACCGTACCGAAAGCCACCTCGTTGCCGTTGTTGGAAAACGTGCTCATACCGGCTAATTCGGGATTGTCGCGATACAGCTTTGACGCCAGCCCGAACCCGAGCAGGCGCGGCATTTGCCCGCCCGTGGTGGATATGTCTGCTGCTGAGTTTTTCATCAAGGTCTGATCCACCCATTTCCCTTCGGGCGTAAGCATCCGCGTAGCAAAATGGCTGTTCATTTGCCGACCGGCGGAGGACGGATCAGCCTCTACATCCGGATGGGCGTATAACTGGGAGAAAAATTGGTATACCGATACAATGCCCGAGGCAAACATAAAGGTTTGGTCCCGGTAATATCCTGATCGCCAGTCGCCAAGCTGAAACACCTTGGCCATGGCTATTTGCGCTAATTCCTTGCCATCCCCGAAAACACCGAATTTGGCTTTACCGGTAAGCACTTCCTTACGGCCTAATAAACTCACAAACCTGCTCATCACCGCAAGCCGGTAATCCGCCATGACGATTGCCCGGAAATCGTCAAAGCTGAGTTTGCCCTGAGTTGAGTGTTCGCTTTGTTTAATATGGGTATCCGACATAATTAAATTGCGTTTGCTCCAAAAGTAGAAAAAATATATTTTTTTAAAAGCGACATTGACTTTTAAATTCAGGTGCGTTTATTGGTTTTGACAAAATTGGCCGCTATTGTCTATTGAAAACCTGTGCTTTACCGTTTGCTCCAAGTGCTGATTATATAGATAACGACGGCGGCGGCAAAAGATTGTAAACATACGGACATTATGGTTTGATTTTTGCTTTTTTTTGAATCTGAAAAGATTTAAGCATCTTCGCTAAACCTTTTGAAAGGCAGCGCTGTTTATCGTATTAGGAAAAGCTAAAGGTTATATATTGGTTATATAAAGCTAAAATTACTAATTTACATTGAATAAGTTCGGTCGGATAGCAATTAAGACGCTCCTCTGGATCATCGGGAGCATCATTGGGTTGGTTTTACTCCTTTTTGTATTGATACGTATTCCTGCTGTCCAGAATTATGTCGTGCAGAAGGTAACGGCCTACCTTGAAAATAAAATTAAAACGCCGGTCCGGATTGCGCATGTGAGTCTTGATTTGCCCAAGATGTTGGTGCTTGAGGGCGTTTATTTTGAGGATCAATCCCGCGACACGCTCCTTGCCGGAGAAAAACTACGGGTGGATATCAGCATGTTGAAGTTGCTGGACAACACGGTGGAAATCGGCCGTATCGATTTACAGGGAGTTACGGCCAAGATAAACCGAACGCTTCCCGACAGCGCGTTTAACTTTGATTACATCATTAATGCTTTTGTGACCGAACAGAAAGAGCCGGCTCAACCCGACAGCTCTGCCCCCATGAAATTCGATATCGACCGGGTAAATCTGAACCGCATCCGCTTCCTCTACCGTGACGAGGTAATCGGCATGGCTGCAGAAGTCAATCTCAATCACCTGGATACGCGGATTGAAACGTTTGATTTGGAAGGAAATATGCGCTTTGGCATTCCCCGCATAAACGTCAATGGGCTACAAGGTTCGGTGAGGCAATGGGCTGTCGCCCAACCTGAGGAAGCGCCCAATGCGGCTGACTTCGGCATCGCGGATACAGCGGCAACATCACTGCTGCCGGAATTGGAATTTGAAACGTTCAACCTCTCGGCTATCGATTTTGCATATGTAGATGAAGCAAGTGCAATGGATACCCGCTTTCGGATAAACAAACTGCTGGCAAGGCTCAATAAACTGGATCTCAATGGCGAGTTTGTGGATATCCGCGAGATCGATTTAAACGGATCGGATTCCCGCATTTTTTTCGGACAGACCACGAAGCCTTCCTCCGCTGCGGACACGGCGGCACCGGCTGAGCCCGTCAACTGGCGCGTGCACGCATCGTCGATACGCATAGCCAGCACCAATTTTGCGTTTGAAGACGCCAACCAACCACGCATAGCTCAGGGATTTGACTATGGCAACATCGGTATCACTGATTTTGAAGGGGAACTGACCGACCTGCGCTATTCCGCGGATACCATAAGCGGCCGTGTGGCCGGACTAAAAGCCCGTGATCACAGTGGTTTTGTGCTGAACCGCTTGCAGACCAACTTCTTCTACACCAACCAGGGTGCTGAATTGGACGATCTGTATGCGGAAACGCCCCATACCCTATTCCGCAATTACATCAAAATAAGTTATCCCGCCCTGGAAACCATTACCGAGCAACTGGGCAGTGTGCGCATAGTGGCCGATATCAGCGAAAGCCACCTGGGCATGGAAGACGTCCGGTATTTCGTGCCTGATTTGGATACGATGGAAGTGATGGAGCCACTCTGGCCGGTTACGTTCCACATCAATACGACTATCGACGGCCGGCTTGATGATCTACAAATCCCCACCCTCAGGCTGGAAACCTTGGATAAGACCCGCATCGTTGCCCGCGCGCACATCAAAGGGCTGCCCGATATGGAACAATTGGATGTGGATCTTGACCTGCAGGAATTTGTTACCGGCAAGGCCGACCTCGACCGGCTGATTGCGCCGAGCCTGCTGCCGGACAGCATCAACCTGCCGGCCGATATCCGGCTTGCCGGCACGTTCAACGGTGGACTAAATGGCTTTCAAACCGCCATGCAACTAAATACCACGATGGGCAATGCCAACGTGGATGCAGACTACCGCGTCAATAGCGGGACGCGCGACACCGTATACGATGCGCAACTGCAGATTTCGGACATTGATATCGGCCAGTTGATGAAAATGGATTCGGTGCTGGGTAAGGTATCGTTTGCGGCCCACGCCAAAGGTACAGGACTTGATCCGGCAACGGCCGTCGCCGACATCCAGGCCGAACTCCTCAGCCTCGAAGCAATGGGTTATCAATATACCAACATTGGCATCAATGCAACAGCCAAAAATGGCGACATTACCGCAACGATGACCAGCGACGACGCCAATATTGATTTTGATCTGGATGCGCATGCCGATATGCGGGGCCAATACCCGAGCGTAAACGTCAACCTCATGGTCGACAGCATCAACTTGAAAAACCTGGGCCTGATGCAGGATGAATTCCGTTACCATGGACGCCTTGTAGCTGATCTGGAGACGGCAGATATTGACCACCTAAACGGGACGGTGGATATCGTCAATTCTTCTATTGCTTACAATGACGAGCGCTATACCTTGGATACCGTGCGGCTACGCGCCATCGCGCGAGATACATCCAACATGCTGCAACTGCGGTCAGAGTTTCTAAATGCACACATGGTAGGCAACTTCAAGCTCAGCGAATTGGGAGCATCCGTACAAGATATCCTTGCGGTGTACTACCAGCCTGATTCGATAGCGCCAACCTTTGAATATACGCCCCAACGGTTTGACTTCAGTGCCCAATTTACCCGTTCGCGGTTTATCCAAGGGCTGCTGCCGGACCTCACGGAGATGGAAGACGTGATGCTGGATGGGTCATTCAATAGCGCCGAAAAACTGTTGCTCGCCAAGGTCACCGCGCCGCGCGTTGTCTATGCAGGTACCACGATAGACCATGTCGGCGTCGATATCAACACCTACGACAGCACCTTATATTACAATGCCCTCATCAACCGGATTGGGCTGGGTAACATCGAGCTTATTAATACGTTGCTCAGTGGCACCGTCGTCAAAAATCAACTGGACTTCGGTCTGTGGATTAAGGATGATGCCGATAAAGAACGTTATCACCTGGGGATGGCGCTCAAGGTGGATGCGGGGAATTTCCTGTTCAACCTGCAAGAGGATGGACTCATGCTCAACTATGAACAATGGAAGGTAAACCCAGAAAACGTTATTTTATTTGGCAATGACGGGATCCGGGCACACCAGTTTATCTTGCGCAACAACGGCCAGGAAATGGCAGTGCAATCGCAGGACTCCACGTTAAATGCACCTATAAATCTGACTTTCAATGATTTCAGAATAGAGACATTCAGTAAAATGCTTGAGAGCGAGCTGTTCAATATGGGCGGCGGAATCAATGGAACGGCGACCATATCACGGCTTGAAACTTCGCCCGTATTTGTATCGGACATTACCATTGACCGGTTTTTCTTTGGAAATGACACGGTAGGCGACATCAATCTGAAGGTCAATAATGAGCGTGAAAACGTATTTGCCGCGGACATCAGCATCACCGGCAATGGCAACGACGTAAAGCTGACGGGTGATTTCATCAATCCGCCAAATGAGCCGTCACAATTGGATTTCGTATTGGATGTCAACCCGTTATCCATGCATACCCTCGAAGCATTCAGCTTGGGATACCTCCGGAACACCGCTGGGGCTATCAACGGCAAGCTCAATATCACCGGTACGGTAGACCAACCGCGCATCAATGGTGCGCTCTTATTTGATAAGGCTACACTCAATGTCGCCATGCTTAACGCGACATTTAATATCGACGACCAAAGCATCAATTTCAATAACAAAGGTCTTCGTTTCAATAAATTCCGCTTAGAAGATAGCGTGGGCAACGCCGCCGTCATTAATGGTACGGTCAATACGACCACCTACACTGATTTTGCATTTGCACTAACCGTCGTTGCGGACGATTTTCAGGTATTGAACTCCACGCAGGAAGACAACGATATGTACTACGGTCGGCTTTTCATGTCGAGCAATCTACGCATCCAGGGAGACATGAATAATCCCAATGTCAGCGGGACCTTGCTGGTAAACGAGAAAACCAATGTCACCTTCGTTTTGCCCAACGATGATCCGGGCATGGTGGATCGCCAAGGGATCGTGCGGTTTGTCAACCGGGGCGACACAGCCCGCGCCAACGTGTTTGCCAAGGTCGACTCCCTTACGCATACCGAATTGGGCGGCCTTAACGTATCCGTCAACGTTGTGACCGATAAGGACGCCGTCTTTACCGTTGTCATCGATCCCGGCAGCCAGGATGCGCTGACAATCCAGGGAGAGGCCGAATTGAATGCCGGTATCGATCCCAGTGGGGATATCACGTTAAACGGTACGTATACCGTTGAGTCGGGCAATTATTCGTTTTCATTCGGCCCGGTAAAACGTTTATTCCAATTCAGAAAAGGGAGTACACTCACCTGGACAGGTGATCCGATGGATGCCCGCATGGATATTACCGCCGTATATAACTTAAGAGCACCGACACTGGAATTGGTACAAAACCAAATCGGCACAGAATCCCCAAATTTGTATAAGCAACGGGTACCGTTTAACGTTACGCTTCACATCAGCGAACAGCTCTTCCAACCCCAGCTGCGGTTTGGTATCGATCTGGATGAAGACAATGCCATGGTTTCGCAAGATGTGGCCAGCAAAGTCAATACCGGATTGGCGCAGCTGCAGGAAAACGAATCTGAAATGAACAAGCAGGTATTCTCACTGATTGTGCTCGGGCGCTTCATGGCGGCCAATCCGTTCGAAAGCCTTTCTGGCGGCGGCGGTGCGGAAGCGATAGCACGCAATACCGTAAGCTCTTTCCTGAGCGGCCAGCTCAATCGCCTCGCTGGCGATCTCATTCAAGGTGTCGAATTTGACTTCAGCTTACAATCGGAAGAGGACTACAGCACCGGAACAGGACAAAACCGAACCGACCTTAACATAGGCGTATCCAAAATGCTTTTCAATGACCGTATGAAGGTAACCGTAGGATCAAACTTTGAATTAGAAGGCAATGCACGGCCGGGGGAACAAACCACCAACATCGCCGGGGACATCGCTGTTGATTACCAGCTCACCGATGACGGCCGTTATATGGCAAGGGCCTACCGCAAAAATCAATACCAAATCACGCTGCAGGGCCAGTTCGTAGAAACGGGCCTCGGCTTCATCGTAAACATGGATTACAACGAATTTAGGGAAATCTTCAATCGTAGAAGCCGTCTGGCGGATGAATTCAACACGGAAAGCCGCCAGTTTCGACGCCGTTGGGACGTCGAACGGATGGAGACCGATACCGCATACCGCGACAGCGTGCGTAAGGTCATCTTGGATAGCCTCGAACGAAATGACCCAGAATTTAGGGAACGGATGCAACAGCGGCGAATGGAACGGCAGCAGGAACAGCAAAATCAGCAAACGACGGAAAACCAACAGGGCGGGGACCAGGTGCCGTCCGTACCGGAGACAGCCCGGAAAAACACTGCCCTGCGCAATGAACGGGATGAGGACCTACAGCAAGAAGAAAGGGGGAGTGATGAGCAATAGGTTGGTATCGCTGTGCTATGTCGCCTTCGCTTTGTTTTGCTTAGCAAGCTGCAGCAACCTCAAATACCTGCCAGAAGGTGAACACCTCTATGTCAAAGGGGAAGTCGAAATCAATTCGGACACCATTCCTGAGCGGTATATCGGCCCCTTGAGTGAAGGTCTTGAGGCGCTGCTGCGCCCTAAGCCCAATACCACCATCCTGGGTATGCGTCCGCAGCTCTACCTGTATAACATTGCCGGTGAGCCCAAAAGCGACCGTGGGTTCAGGAATTGGCTCAAAAACAAAGTAGGCCAGCCGCCCGTGCTCCTGAGTGATGTCAACCGCGAATACAATGAAAACGTGCTTCGCAACCGACTCGAAAATTTGGGCTTTTTCCATGCACAGGTGGCTTCGGATACCACCATCGACAACCGAAAAGCGACCGTCACCTACACCGCTACGCCGCATATCATTTACCGGATTAAGTCGGTCACCTTCGATGTGGATAGCAGCGACCTGGGCAAGGCGATCAAGTCTGCGGCGTCCGGATCCCTCCTTCAGGTGGGCAGGCCTTATAACCTGGATAATATTATTGCCGAACGAGAGCGAATAGACAATGAACTGAAAAACAAAGGCTATTATTATTTCAACCCGGACCACCTCATCGTTGAGGTGGATAGCGTTGCGGGCGATCACCAGGTCGATCTTTACGTCATGGTCAAAAACGAGACGCCCGCCAGGGCAAAGCGGCCATATTATATCAACAACATTTATATTTATCCGAATTATACACTTACCCAGGGCGGATACCAGCGTGCTGATCCGACCGATGGCAATGTTTATCAAGGATACCACTTCATCGATCCCGAACACACCTTCCGGAGGTTTGCGTTGACCAACGCCATGATTTTAAGGCAGGGCGAATTGTATACCCGGGAGCGTCACAACCGAACTATCCGGCAGTTGGTCGGCATGGGAAGTTTCCGCTTTGTCCGCAACGAATTTGTGGATGTGGATTCCGCCGGTAAGACAACGAACAAGCTGGATGCGTACTATTACCTCACGCCAATGCCCAAACATGGGCTCCGCATCGAGCTGCTCGGCAAAACCGCAGCGGTATACAACGGGTCGGAGATCAATGTCAACTGGCAGCACCGCAATGCGTTCAGGAGTGCCGAGCTGCTCACCTTTACGGTGTATGGCGGCTTCGAGACACAAACGGGGGGCAACGTCAATCTCAATTCCAGCTTCTATCGCTACGGTATTGAGGCAAGCCTTTCCTTTCCGCGCATGATTGCGCCATTTGACTGGAAACCCACACGGCGGTTCGTTCCCCGCACCGTGTTTACCGCCGGTTACGAATTTCTCAACCGGCGTACGGCGTACAGTCTGAATTCCATGCGGTTTTCATTTGGATACATGTGGCGGGAAAACACTGAAAAAGAACATGACTTAAAAGTACTCGAGATCGCTTACGTGCAACCCTGGAACATCACCGATGCATACCAGGCGCTTATGGATACGGTGCCACCACTCCGGCATGCCATTGAGCCGCAGTTTACCTTTGGTCCCATTTACAATTATACCCGTACCAATACGGCGCGGACGGACCTCAAGCACACCTTCTATTTCAAGGGAGGGCTGGATCTCTCGGCCAACCTTTACGGGCTCATTCGGGGTGCAAATGTCCGCGAAGGGCGCCAGTACCAAATCTTCAACGCCAACTTTTCGCAATACATAAAATCTGAAGTTGATTTTAGGCATTACATGAAATTGGGAACGAATGCTACATTAGCCTCCCGGGCAATGGCGGGACTTGGTTATTCTTACGGCAATTCCACGCAACTTCCATATGTGAAACAATTTTTTTCGGGTGGTCCAAATGGCATACGGGCATTCCGTGCACGGACACTGGGCCCGGGCTCTTATACCCCCGAATTCTATGGCGAAAACAACTTTTTTGCTGATCAGACCGGCGACATCAAAATCGAATTAAACACTGAATACCGTGCGCGGCTAAATAGCATCGTACATTGGGCGGCGTTCGTCGATGCGGGCAATGTCTGGCTGCAAAACTCAGACCCCGAAAAGCCGGGAGCAGCGTTCAGCAGCAATTTCGTCAACGAGATGGCTGTAGGGGCCGGATTGGGCTTGCGGTTTGATTTTACGTTCTTGATTCTCCGGGGTGATTTAGCCATGCCACTGCGTATCCCGTACCGGCCAAAGGGTGAACGTTGGCTATTCGACGAAATCAATTTCCGCAGCCCCGATTGGCGGCGGAATAATTTGGTATTCAATTTGGCGATTGGATATCCATTCTAAAATCACTACCTTAGCTACCGTTGAACAGTAGTGAACACCCAAAAAATAACCTTATGAAGATAACCGTCGTAGGTGCCGGAGCAGTAGGCGCCACTACCGCTGACAACATCGTCCGCAAACAACTTGCGGAAGAAGTCGTCTTACTTGACATCAAAGAGGGATTCGCCGAGGGCAAAGCGCAGGACATCGCTCAGACCGCGGCCTTGCTGGGATTCGATTCCAAAATCACCGGTGTCACAAACGATTACAGCCAAACAGCTGGTTCAACCGTGGCTGTGATCACATCGGGCATTCCGCGCAAACCGGGGATGACCCGAGAAGAACTGATTGGCACCAATGCCAACATCGTGCGTACCGTGGCAGAAAACCTGTTGAAATATTCTCCCGAGGTTGTCCTCGTCGTGGTGTCCAATCCGATGGACACGATGACCTATCTCGCACTTAAAGCTACTGGCCTTCCCAAAAACCGTATTATCGGCATGGGAGGCACATTGGATTCGTCGCGCTTTAAGTATCAGCTCAGTCTGCGGCTCGGCGCTTCGCCTGCTGATCTCAACGCCATCGTGATCGGTGGACACGGCGATACCACGATGATACCGCTTATCAAACATGCAACATGGAATAGCTTGCCGGTGACCCAATTTCTCTCCGACGAAGAACAGCAACAGGTTGTGGCTGATACGATGGTTGGTGGGGCCACGTTGACCAAGCTCATCGGCACTTCGGCATGGTACGCACCGGGCGCTTCGAGCGCGGCCGTAGTAGAAAGTATCGTACGCGACCAGAAGAAACTCTTCACCGCTTCGGTTTACCTCGAAGGCGAATACGGACAACACGACATCAATTTGGGGGTGCCTGTCATCCTCGGCAAAAGCGGATGGGAGCGCATTCTTGACCTTCCACTTGATGAAGACGAAAAAAGCGCCTTCGCGAAAAGTGCCGATGCTGTGCGCAGCATGAATAACGTGCTGAAAGAAATCGGGACACTTTAATCAATGATAGCTGTCCCATTGACTTTACTTAATCTGCAGGACGATGGCTTCCACCTTTTGCTGGAAGTCATCGTTTTTAATACGCCTTTTAAGGCCGTGCTGGATACAGGTGCTTCTAAGACCGTGTTTGACAAAGCGACCGTAGAAAATTACCTTCACCGGGATATGGTACTCCAGCATACCGACATGGTTTCTACGGGCTTAGGCACGACATCGATGCAAAGCTTTATCCTGAATGTGCCGGATCTGCAAATCGGCGGCCTCCACCTGAAACATTACGAAGTGGCCGTCTTGGACTTATCCACCATCAACTACGCCTATCAACAGTTGGATATCGAACCCGTCATTGGGGTTATTGGCGGCGATATCCTCAGCGCCTATGGCGGGATTATAGACTATCGGAAGCATACGCTGAAGCTCAGGCAACGAAGGCGCTAATCTACCTGCATACCTCGTCCCGCTATTATCAATTATAGGCGACCGTATTGGTCAATGTGCCGATGTCACCAATCGTGATGTGCACGGTATCCCCTACCTGTAAGGTAAAGTCATCGGCGGGCACCAAGCATGTGCCGGTCATCAGGAAACTGCCCTTATCGAAATAGCATTCGCGATACAAATACGCCGCCAGCTCGTCCAACGACCGTTTCATCCGGCTGATTATTACCGAATCGCGGAACATTAGCTGTCCATTACGGACAATATCCATCTCGATGGTCGTATCGGGATCGATGCCCGATTCAGGAATATAGAGACATGGCCCAAGTGCAGCACTGCGATCATACACCTTCGCTTGGGGCAGATATAATGCGTTTTCGCCCTCTATACTGCGTGAACTCATATCGTTGCCGACCGTGTAGCCTTGAATGCTTCCAGATGAATTGATGAAAAGGGTGAGTTCCGGCTCGGGCACATCCCACGCGGAATCCTTACGGATACTTACCCGGTGCCCATGCCCGGCCACCCGATGCGGCAGCGCTTTGAAAAACAATTCCGGCCGTTCAGCATGGTAAACGCGATCATACAAATCAGCTCCCCCCGAATCTTTAGCTTCCTCCATGCGTGCTTCCATACTCCGCCTATACGTTACTCCCGCCGCCCATACCTCCTGGCCGCCTATCGGGGGAAGCAATTCCTTATCAATCAAGGCCAACGCCTCCGTGCCTTCGATCGAATCGACGGACTCCAGCTGTGCCCTGAGGTACGCATGGAGGCCGTCGCGGTTGATAATTTCGTCCCAATCTTGTTGAATTAAGCAATAACGGCCATCTGCCTGGAGAACATGGCCCCGCGTGGTTTTATACAACTTCATCAGAATAATTATTCATCAATGTTTCGAAATGCTTCGCAGTTTATTCCTTATCACATGAACACTGACACACCTTTACAAAATAAATCAATAATTCGATAAGTTTACACTAAATTGTTGGCCTATTCTGATAGTATATTAGCCAAATCGCATGATGGCGTTACACGGATAAACGGCCGAAGGGCGTGATGAGCAGGTCATCACGCCCTTCGGCCAGTAGTCAACAAACGAGTTGCGGCAGGTTATTGGCCTATCACAAAAAACTCCACCCGCCGATTCCATTGGTGTTCTTCTTCCGTACACTCAACCCCCTTGGCGCAATGGTTGGCCAACTTGGCAAAGCCATACCCCTTGGCCACCAGGCGGTCCGCGGCAATCCCTTTACTTACCAAATAAGCCACGGCGGAATCGGCCCGGCGTTGTG
The DNA here is from genome assembly GCF_016533505.1 of Parapedobacter sp. ISTM3. Taxonomy (NCBI): domain Bacteria; kingdom Pseudomonadati; phylum Bacteroidota; class Sphingobacteriia; order Sphingobacteriales; family Sphingobacteriaceae; genus Parapedobacter; species Parapedobacter sp. ISTM3. Next base: position 131,188 of record NZ_JAENGN010000015.1, read on the forward strand.
TAAGCTTCAGGTTATATTCGTGTGTACCCCTTGAGTCGGCATGTGCGCTCAGCTCAATTCTGGCATCCGGGTCGCTATTCAAAAATGCTGCTATTTTATCCAGTTCCAACGCTGCATCCGGCCGGATATCGGCTTTGTCGAAGTCAAAGTAAATATTGCGGAGTACGACTACCTCCTGCACTTCGACGGGGGAAAGGAAGATATCCTTCTTCAAGGTGGTGGAGGTATCGATACCGGCCGTTGAAAACGCCATCGGTTTGAATTCGCGGAAACCGGTTTGTTCGGCAGCCAATGTATAGTCGGTATTTTCCGCCAAATTGAATTTGAACCGACCTCCTGCATCGGCATTCACCACCACAGCATTTGCTTCATTTCCTGCGGGGATTAGCGTCACCTTAGCACCTGAGACTGGCAATTTTGTTTTCTCATTATATACGCCACCTTCCAGATCGAGCTGCACGACCTTGTTTAAATTAAACCAATAGATATCGTCTGCACCCATCCCGCCGCTTCGATTTGACGCAACGTATCCTTCCAGTTCCTTATCAAACCGGATAGAAAAATCGTCGTATGGGGAATTAAACGGAAAACCGAGATTGACCGCTTTTGGCATGCCCCTGCGCTTGTCCAGCCGATACACATCCAATCCCCCCATACCCAGATGGCCATCCGAAGAGAAATAAAAATCGCCCCTGCCATCGACACTTGGGAAACGTTCATTGCCCGGTGTGTTGACGGCAGCTCCCATGTTGGCGGCTTCCCCCCAACTCCCATCCGACTGGCGGGTCACGTAGTAGATGTCGGTGCCTCCTTGCCCGCCGGGCATATCCGATGTAAAGTACAGCGTATCGCCTGAAGCGGTCAGAAAGGGATCGCCGACGGACCACGCTGTGATGTTATTATACCGAAAAGCAACCGCATTTTCGCCCCAATTGGGCGCATCCAGCGAATTGGAAAAAATTTCGATGTTAACCGTCACGTCTTTTCCGGCTTTCCGCCTTTCCTCCCGTTTTAGGCTGCGGGTAACGGCAAAATATACTTCATTCCGTTTGGTGGAGAAGGTGGCCGGACCGAAATGATTAGCGCCATCTCCCCAGGTAGCATCCACTTTATTGACGGTTTTGCCGTTGGCCACGTACATCGACAAATAAGGGTTCCCCGTCCAGCCATAAATAACATCCGGCTGATCCGCCCCTGTAAACCGGTCGGACGCAAAATAAAGCCCATCAGGTCCTTGCACCGCGCCAAATTCTGCCTGTGCACTGTTCAGCGCGCGTTCATTGCGGATTTCTACCGCTTTTGCGGGATTTTCCAGCCAGATGACAGCAGAGTCACACGATGCGTACAGCACGTTTAACTCATCTTCGTTGATGCTGCCGGTCGCTTTCGATGCAACTCGAAGATACTGCGCCTTGGCTTCCCTGAATTTTGAATTGTTGCGGAGTATATGCCCATATTGCAGGATATGATCTACTTCCGCGTCATCCTGGTTGGCCAATTTGGCATACCACGCTTCTGCTTCTCGATAATTCCGGATATGGTAATAAGACTCTGCGAGCCGTTCCGCCGTTCTGATATCTGCTTTTTCTTCGTATGCCCGTTGATACAATTCTATCGCTTTGATGAAGTTGAACGAGTCAAATTCTCTGTCTGCAGATTTCAAAAGGGAATATTGTGCCTGTAAGGGAGCTGCAATCAGGACGCAGAGCCCAACAATCAATAGGTTAACCTTATTGTCTAAAAAATCCATAGGTAATTGTTTATATCCTTTGCGTGTCAGCATGGTTTACAGTACTCAACGATTAAAAATAACGGGGGGTTCGTACGCGCTGGGTACCCTTAATCAGCGAATAGCCCAATGATATTTCATGCGTGCTTCCCACTTGGTTATGCAACTTATTTAATGCATAATCAAAGGAATAACCTATCCGGAACTGTCCAGCGGCCACAAATTCGGCTAAGGCGATAACGGAGTTAGGGCGCGCCAAATCGTTGGAAAGATTTCTTCCGCTCGATAAGGCGGTCCGGTATGACACACCAAACGTAAACTGCTCAGCAAAGATCACCGCCGCATTCAGGTCAGACACCCAACCACGGCCCGCCGAATTGTGCGCGCTTTTGACCAATACCGACGGCTTAAAAAGGATATCCGAAGCGAACGGCACAATGCCCCCAGCGTTGATATAGTATTGGGTAACCGGAGGGATCCGGGTGGAGCCATTGTTTTCGTTGAAAATCAACCGTGAAATAAGGTTGTCAACGCCCACTCCCGCAAAGAAACGGTTATTGGAATAATGGACACCAAATCGTGCGTCCGGGAGAAATGAATTTTCGATATTTAGTGGCTCGGGGTCGCCGGTTCTCACCCCGGCGTTATCATAGGCAGAATGGATAACGCCTAAGCCGAGTCCGAAAGCCAGCCGATCTTCGGGATCCCATCCCACCCGCAGCCGATACGCATAATTTGCGTAGGCATAAATACGTTTCTCAAGCCCCACTCGGTCGCTCATCAAATTGAAGCCAAGCCCCATGTTATCATTCGCCGCCCGCATATCGGCTGCCAATGCCAATGTCCGAGGACCATCGGGCATACCCGTCCATTGCGAGCGGTAATAGGTATGCAGATTGGCAGGGCCGCGGTAACCAGCATAAGCAGGGTTGATGTATAGTGCATTAAACATGTATTGACTGTACTGGGCTACCTGCTGGGCTACGGTGGGCAGCACAAAGAACGTTGTCAGCAATAGGAAAAATATCTTTTTCATCTTATTCTCTTATAATTGAGGTAATCATTCAGCGCATTGTTACGATGATACCTGCCGGGTTCCGATCGGTTCCGGCAGGCCGTTCAATTTTTATCGGTTGGTGACTCTGATGATGGCAATCGGACCTTTGTGGGTCTGCCATTCGCCATTATTATTTCGGACACGTAGGATATAATAATAGGTTCCCTCTGCCAAAGTTCCACCATCCCAATCGTTGTTGTAATCCATGCTTTTATAAACTTGATTTCCCCACCGATTGATTATGATCAGTTCCCTGCCTTGGTATTGCATCACGTTTTTGATCACAAAGCGATCATTCAAGCCATCTCCGTTTGGTGTAAACACATTCGGGATGTCTATCGTCGCATCAACCGGAATCGGATTGGTGTTGTCCTCATCATCGGGGTCTTCCGTATCCGGGTTGCGATCTGGCCCCCAAACTGCAATGCCGTTGGTAATCGTATTGGTGGCAGTTGGCTCTACATTGGCATTTATACGTACCACGATGGTTGATCCCACGCCTACCGTACCGGTGGTCGTGATGGTAGCGGTGTTGCCTGTACCATTGATGGTTGCCGCGCCGGAGACAATTTCATATCCAGCTATCGTCACCCCGGCACCGGGGCGCTCATCGAGGGTAATGACCCTTCCCGACCCAATTTCCAGCGGTCCATTGTTAGTCACCGTCACGGTGAAGGTTGTCGGCTGCCCTGCGGTCACTATGGACTGGTCCGCTACTTTCTCAATGCTGAGCGTGTAGGGTCGTCCCACCGGAATTTCGGGCGTTCCGTCTTCATCGTCTTCGTCGTCCGTATCGGGGTTCTTATCCGGGCCCCATACGGCTATTCCATTGGTAATCGTCGACCCGGCAGGTGCGGTCACATCCGCACTGACGGATACGATGACAGTGCCGCCGGATGGAATAGCGGCCGACGTGATGAGCGCAGCCCGATTTCCTGAACCAGTCGCCGATGCGTTGCCCGACGTCACCTGGTATCCGGTAATGGCAACTCCGGTTCCTGGCCGTTCCTCCAAGCTGATGACCTCACCCGCTGCAATGGTTGACGGGCCATTATTGGTAACGGTAACCGTGAATGTGGTGCTTCCACCGGAGACCACGGTTTGGTCATCGGCCATCTTCGTGATGCGCAGGACGTAGCTCGGATCTACCGGTATTTCGGGGGTATCATCCTCATCATCCGGATCGGCGGTCTCAGGATCCTTGTTCGGGCCCCATACGCTGATGCCGTTTGTGATAGTGCCCTCAGCATCGCCCATTACGGTCGCACTTACGCTGACCACGATGGTGCCACCCATTGGCAATACTGCGTTTGTGGTCACCACGGCGTTATTCCCTGTACCATTTACGGTTGCCGGACCCGAGCTGACTGCATATCCCGTAATCGCCACGCCTTGACCGGGTCGCTCCACGAGCCGGATATCTTCGCCAACGCCGATGTCGGACGGGCCTTCATTCGTGATTGTAAGCGTGAACGATGTGTTTTCGCCGGCTTTCACCCGTGCCTGATCAGCTACCTTTGTAATACTCAAGGTGGCATTGGGATCTACCGGTATTTCAGGTGTATCGTCTTCATCGTCCGGATCTTCGGTCTCCGGATCTTTGTCGGGACCCCATACGCTGATACCATTGGTAATGGTAGCCGGAGCATTGGCATCGACAACTGCGGTAACGCTTACCGTAATCGTACCGCCCACGGCAATCTTACCGGTGGTAGTCAGTACTGCTTCGTTGGCTGTACCCGCAATAGTAGCTGCACCAGCGGTTACCGCGTAGCCGGTAATCGTCACGCCGGCACCTGGACGCTCTGCCAAGTGGATGGCCTTGCCCACCTCAATGACCGATGGTCCGTCATTAACCAACGTAAGTGTAAAGGAAGTAGTGGTACCCGCTTTTACGCGCGGCTGATCAGCGACCTTGGTGATGCTAATATTCGAAGCGCGATCCACAGGAATTTCCGGCGTATCATCCTCATCATCCGGTGTGTCGGTATCCGGATCGTTATCCGGACCCCACACACTGATGCCGTTGGCGATGGTCGCCGGCGCATCCGCATCCACGTCGGCCGTTACGCTCACCGTAATGGTACCCCCCACCGGAATCACCG
>NZ_JAENGN010000016.1:0-133527 GCF_016533505.1 Parapedobacter sp. ISTM3
TCATCAGCCACCCTGCGCAATATCGGCATATCGCAGCCGATTTTCAGCACTATACTCTCCAGCACTTCGGATGGGATAGGATGTGCCAAGCTTATGCATCCTGCTTTAGCGCGTTGTTGGCATGACGCTTCGCTGGAGGGGGGCTGTCGCAGCGGGGCATACGCTTGGAGCATCAACCGGGTGCTAAGCTACCATTAACCTAAGCCGGCATTGCAGTGGCTATACAACCACGGCCGCAGGGTTTTCGGGCTCCAGTCCTTGCGCCAACCGGGCGAGGTTTTTCAGTGTGGTCAAGGCAATTTCTTCCATCGCTTCGCTGGTAAAAAACGCTTGATGACCGGTGACCAACACGTTGGGAAAACTCATCAATAACTGGATGGTGTCATCGTCAATGATGGTGTGCGAAAGGTCGCGAAAAAAAAGTTTGTCTTCCTGCTCATAAACATCAATACCGAGATATCCGATCTGTTTAAACCGCAGCCCCTCCAGCACCGCCTGACTGTCGATGAGCCCGCCGCGGCTCGTATTGATGATCATCACCCCCTTTTTCATCTGGCGGAGGGTTTCTGCATTAATCAAGTGCCGGGTGCTTTCCAATAGCGGACAATGCAGCGATAGGATATCCGATTGGGCAAACACCTCACGCAGGGGTAAATATTGTACACCAAAGCGTTTAAGCTCGTCGCTCTCCACAACATCGTAGGCGATCAGCGTGCATCCGAAACCCCGCATAAGCCGTGCGAAGGCGCGTCCGATGTTTCCGGTACCGATGATACCGATAATTTTCCCATGGAGGTTGAATCCCATCAAGCCCTTTAGCGAGAAGTTCTGTTCGCGTACACGATTATATGCCTTGTGGGTTTTGCGGTTTAGTGTCAATATCATGGCCAAGGCATGCTCGGCGACGGCCTCAGGCGAATAGGCCGGTACGCGGCAGACGCGAAGGCCTGCTTGTCTCGCGGCTTCCAAATCAACGTTGTTGAACCCAGCACACCGCAATGCGATGTATTTTATGCCCTTCCTAGCCAATACGTCAATTACTTCTGCATTCAGCTTGTCGTTGACAAATGCACAGATGGCCGTTGCATGCTCCACTGCATTGACAATATGCGGGCCAAGGTGTGTCTCATAGTATTCCAGTTCAAAACCAAAAGATGGATTGAACCGGTCAAAAAACTCCCGGTCATAGGGTTTGGTCGAGAAAAACGTGACTTTCATGGTTAACGATACAAAATACGCTGCTTTATACAAACACGAAATTGGATGTATGGTTTTGCGTGCTTGTGTAGATTCACTAGCTAATTTGATTTTTATATACCGTTCGGTTTATTTTTTTTAATTTTGCAAAGCAATACTGGCAACACCATGACTAAAGCGGAGCAAACCAAGCAATTCATTATCGAGAAATCGGCCCCTATTGTCAATAAGAAAGGGATGGCGGCTACGTCGTTGACCGATATCATGGATGCAACGCGGCTGACGAAAGGAGGAATCTATGGGAATTTTGGAAGCAAAGATGACATCTGCCAGGCCGTATTCACGCACCTTAGCGGACAACTTGCTGCATTGCTGGATCAACGTGTAAGCAAAGGGCGGTCCGCTAAGGAAAAATTATATAGTGTTCTATCGTTTTACGAGGGGCGCGAGCAGGTAGAAGGGGGGTGCCCGCTGTTAAATTTTGGCGTTGAAGCTGACGATACGCATCCAGTCGTGCGTGATATGGTCAAACGGGCGATACTGAATGCAGAACGCCGAATCGCCTCAGTCGTGCAGGCGGGCATCACGAGTGGCGAGGTCGTTGCGGGCTTAGATGCCGAAGCCTTTAGCGTAAAAGTCGTTGCGCTTTTGGAAGGCGCTATGCTTATAAGGCGTGTGATGCGCGACAATACACAGATGCGCATGGTCGTTGCCGCGATTAAATCGGAATTTGAACGGCATCTGACGGCGTCGCCTGCGTCGGATTCCTAATTCGGAGTCTGACATTTTTTTTGTACAATAAAAGACCGTTCGGTTTATTTTTTTTAGTCATCATAATTAGGTTTTTTTTAATCACAAGTAAAATGAATACCACAGGAAACACCATTTTAATCACCGGCGGTTCGGCCGGTATCGGATTGGCCATCGCCAAACAATTTGCAGCGCAGGGCAATCAAATCATCATCACAGGCCGGAATCGTGAGCGGTTGGATCAGGCTATCGCTGAAATTGCCAATATAACGGCGGGACAAGTCAATGTAGTAGCCATTCAGAGCGACGTGGTCGATGCGGCCGATATCGGCCAGTTGGTCAATCGGGTAAAACAGGATTACCCGCAGTTGAATCTCTTAATCAATAACGCGGGGAGTGCCTTTGCTTATTCGCTTGGTGAGGATGATACATCGCGTTATGCGGCAGAGGAAATCCGAACCAATTACCTGGCTGTCGTGCGGCTGACCGCTTTGTTGCTGCCGATGCTAAAACAACAGCCGGAGGCGGCCATCGTCAATGTCACGTCTATCGTTGCATTTTCGCCATTTATTGCTGTGCCAACGTATTCGGCCAGCAAGGCTGCGCTGCATGTTTATACGCAGATGCTCCGCGAACAACTTAAGGCGAGCTCCGTACAGGTATACGAACTGATACCGCCGCTGGTCAATACAGCATTTTCCCAAGCCATCGGCGGTGCGGCGGGCATACCGCCGGAGGAGGTTGCATCAGACTTGTGGAAGGCGATACGGATCGGCCAGCTGGACGTGCCGGTAGGGCAGGCCAAAGCGGTTGTGCCTCAATAAGCAGTGAGGCTTTCGACATCTTCGCCAGACAGATCGAGCTCAACAGCTTTCAGGTTTTCCTGCAAGTGCTTAAGCGATTTGGTTCCAGGGATGAGCAGGATGTTGGGCGATCGGTTCAATAGCCATGCCAGTGCAATCTGTGCTGGGGTGGCTTCGTATTTTTCCGCTAATGTCCCGATTTTTTCCTGCATCTTGGCCGGGCCGGAAGCAAGCGGGTACCAAGGGATGAAAGCGATGCCCCGCTCAGCGGTGTAGTCGACGATTTCTTCCCAACTGCGTTCTGACAGGTTGTATCGGTTTTGCACAGAGACGATGGGTACCACTGTTTGGGCGCGCTCAATATCGGCGATTCCGGCTTCCGAGAGGCCTACGTGGCGTATTTTGCCAGCTTTTACCGCGTCAGCCACAGGCCCCAGCGTTTCCTCGATAGGCACGTCGGGATCCACGCGGTGCAATTGCCACAGCTGGATCTCGTCCTTGCCGAGCCGCTGAAGACTCCCGTCTATAGTTTGCCGGATGTACTCCGGACGGCCGTTTACAGGCCATTGGTTGGGGCCGGTACGTTCCAGCCCACCCTTGGTGGCCACGACGATATCCGAATAGTGGGAGGACAGCGCTTCCCGGATGAGCACTTCATTGGTATGCGGACCGTATGAATCGGCCGTATCGATAAAGTTGACGCCGGATTCCACAGCGTAAAGCAATACACGTTTGGCAGTTTCACGCTCGGGAGCGTCACCCCATACGCCGGGCCCCGTCAGTTGCATGCCGCCGTAACCCATCCGGTTGATTTCCAGTACGCCGCCGATTTTGTAAGTCAGTGATGTTGGTGTAGCCATGAATGATTGGTTTTAGTTATTAACGAAGGTTTTATACCCGATATTGCTTTTGTGCGTAATATTGCGTTTGTACGGGGCAACGATACGCCACCGGGCGGACCAGCCGCAGCGGTAAGATTGCTTTTTTACCGTCAACACATGAATAGTTGTATATCAAAGGAACTTTGCCTAAGTTTGGATTTTACAAATAGAATCATCCAATCAATGGAAATCATCAAGTCCACCTCGCTCGACGAGTTCTATCAGCAGGCAGCAGGCTTTACCGGCAAAAATGTAAGCGAATTATTGCCGCCCGGCATCCATAAAGAAATCGGCCATTTCAATATTTTCGATATCGCCGCTACCATTGAGGAAGTCAAGCGGAAAAACACCATGCCCTATAATCGCCGGGCTTATTATAAAATCAGCCTCATCCGTGGACGCAATAGGGCTGAATATGCGGATAAGGTGATGGAGATCGAGCGGAATGCCTTATTATTTGCCACACCCAAAGTGCCTTATCACTGGATTCCGATGGACGCCAACCAATCTGGGCATTTCTGTGTATTTACGGATGAATTTCTGGTCAAAAATAAAAGCGGTGTCGTATTGGATGACCTACCGATTTTCCAATCGGGCGGGTATCCGGTTTTTGAGATTGACGATGAAACAGCCGATGAAATCGGGCGCGTTTTTGTTAAAATGAAAAAGGAGATCGCTTCCGATTACTCCTTTAAGTACGATTTGCTTCGCAATTATGTGCTGGAGCTTATCCATTGCGGGCAAAAGTTGCAACCAGCCATGGCATTGGCTAACACGCAAAACGCGGCTACCCGCGTCGCATCGTTGTTTGTGGAATTACTGGAACGGCAGTTTCCCATTGAATCGCCCCAACAGCAGCTAAAATTGCGCACCGCGAAGGACTATGCGGATCGCCTGGCTATCCACGTCAACTACTTGAATAGGGTGCTCAAAGCACAGACTGGGAAAACGACCACTGAAATCATTGCGAGTAGGATAACCCAGGAGGCCAAAATCCTGTTGAAGCAAACCGACTGGAATGTTTCCGAAATTGCATATAGTTTGGGCTTCGATGAAATTGCTCATTTTTCCAACTTTTTTAAGAAACAGACCGATCTATCCCCGCTGGCATTCCGATCTTGATGCAAATGTTTGAATTTTGCAACTATTGATTTGCTCCTCGCAAACGCATGCTTACCGTTGTAGGCCATCTTTGTATCATCAAAATAAAAACGATAAAACGATGGAGAAAAACACAAGTAAAATAGCGTTGGTTACTGGCGGTAGCCGGGGCTTAGGCAAAAACATGGCTTTGAAACTGGCTGCAAAGGGCATTGATGTGGTGCTGACGTACAATCGCAATCAGATCGAGGCTGAAAAGGTCGTGGCGGCGGTTGAGGCAGCCGGGCAACGGGCTGTTGCCCTTCAATTGGATACAGCCGACACAAAAGGGTTTGATGCGTTCATTATGCGGCTCGGTAACGTATTACAGGAGGTATTCGGCACAGCACGTTTTGATTTCTTGATCAATAATGCCGGTACGGCATTGCATGCCGATTTTGCTGAAACCACCGAGGAACAGCTCGACACCATTGTGAATATCCATTTTAAGGGTGTGTTTCTTTTGACGCAAAAGGCGCTGCCTTACCTGGAGGACGGTGGGCGGATTATCAACATTTCATCCGGCCTTGCCCGCTTTTCGTTCAACGGTTCGTCCGCCTACGGTGCCATGAAAGGGGCCGTCGAAGTACTGACACGTTACTTGGCCAAAGAGTTGGGGCCTCGTGGCATTGCGGCCAATGTTGTGGCGCCTGGAGCTATTGAAACGGACTTCAGCGGTGGCTTGGTGCGTGACAATAAGGAGATAAATGCACATATCGCCGGCCTGACGGCATTAGGTCGTGTCGGCCTGCCCGATGATATCGGCGGCGTGGTAGCATTCCTTTGTTCGGATGAAGCCCGATGGATCAACGGACAGCGTATTGAGGTGTCCGGCGGAATTTTTCTTTAATAGGCCGCTGATCGTTTATCGGCAAACGTAGGCCGCCTTGCATAGGTTATTCAATATTTTGTCGTATCTTTGACGTTGGCTTTAGGGGTATTCTGAAGAAGAATTGAGAAAGACCCTTTGAACCTGATCCGGCTTATACCGGCGTAGGGAAAAGTTCAACCGTCACTTTTAGCGTGGCCACTTTGCGCTTCTCGATCCTTCCAAGGAAACCCACTTTAGCCATTGAAATTTTAAACGTTTGGAGCATGGAGAAGCGACTTTGGGATCACGTGCAACGGGTGCGCCAGCAATCACCTCTGGTGCAAAACATCACCAATTTTGTAGTTATGAACAATACGGCAAATGCCCTGCTGGCTGTAGGTGCGTCGCCCATTATGGCACATGCTGACGGAGAGCTGACCGATATGGTTGGTGTTTGCCAATCGTTGGTGATTAACATCGGTACACTGGATAACCAATGGCTTGAGTCGATGCTGCAGGCATCTGCCACAGCACATCGTTCTGGTAAACCTTGGATATTGGATCCAGTAGGAGCGGGAGCTACGCGGTACCGCGACAATGCGGTCAGCCGGTTGCTGGCCCTGCGGCCAACGGTGGTGCGGGGCAATGCTTCTGAAATTTTAGCGCTTGCCAAGGCCAATAGCGGCGCTACAAAAGGTGTAGACAGCAGGGCGACAAGCGGTGAGGCGCTGGATGCCGCACGGTATATTCAACAGCGGTATGGCAGTGTCGTTTGCATCTCCGGAGAGATGGACATTGTGGTGGGAGAAGGCCCGTTGGTTTATATCCGCAATGGCGATCCGCTGATGACGAAGGTGACCGGCCTGGGCTGCTCGGCGACAGCTATCATCGGTGCTTTTATCGCGGTTTCTTCCGATACCGTGGAGGCGGTGAGCGCCGCCATGGGCCTATTGGGGGTCTGCGGTGAGCTGGCGGTCGCCGTAAGCGCCGGGCCGGGTAGTTTGCAGGTCAACCTGCTGGACAAGCTGTATAATATCACGGAAGAAGAATTTGTCACCCGGGTCCGGATTTCCCATGAAGCTTGATCGCCCATTCCCTTACCGCCTATATCTGGTGATGTCGGAGGCTGACTGCCATGGCCGGGATCCACTGTGGGTGGCTGAAGAAGCCATCCTCGGCGGTGTGGATATCATCCAACTGCGCGAGAAGGGAGCAGCGGTTGAAGTATTTTTAAAAAAAGCAGCGCAATTGAAGACCGTGACCGATCGGTATGATGTGCCTTTAATCATCAACGACGACCTGAAGGTAGCCATACGGGTCGGGGCTTTCGGTATGCATGTCGGTCAGCAGGATCTTCCCCCAAGCGGCGTCCGCGAAGCATGGTCCGATTGTCGGTTGCTGGGCTATTCCATTGAACGGCTGGAGCAGTTGCAAAGTGCCGAGGCAGCCTTGGCTGATTATTTGGGTGTCAGCCCGATCTTCCGCACTGCTACAAAGACCGACACAGTGTCGGAGTGGGGGATCGCCGGCATCCGGCAGCTTCGAGGGCTTACGGACAAGCCCTTGGTTGCCATCGGCAGGATGAACCGGGGGAACGTGGCTGCGGTAATCCAAGCGGGTGCTGATTGTGTCGCGGTGGTGTCAGTCATCTGCGCTGCCGACGATCCGCGCGCCGCTGCCGCTGACTTGAAAGCACTCATCAATAATGCAATAGCTATATGAACACAAAAACGTACCGGTATCCGTCGGTGCTGACCATCGCCGGATTTGACGGCAGCGGCGGCGCTGGTATTCAAGCGGATATCAAGACTATTTCGGCATTGGGTTGCTACGCCACCTCCGCGCTTACTGCGCTTCCCGTGCAGAATACGCAAGGGGTAAAGGCCATCTACCCGATACCTTACCACACGGTGCAGGACCAGCTTGTCACTATTCTCGACGATATTTTTCCTGACGCCATCAAAATCGGTATGGTGCATACTGGCGAACTGGTGGATACCATCGTGGATACGCTGGCAGAATATGCCCAGACGCCGGTCGTGTTTGACCCCGTGATGGTAGCGACCAGCGGCGATAAACTTATCGAGGATAAGACCATTACCACCATTGTCGAGCGGTTGTTTCCTATGGCGGCCGTCATTACGCCCAATATGGATGAGGCGGCTATCCTCGCCGAAATGCCGGTACGCACGCTGGACGACCTTTACGTCGCTGGACTGAAGATCCGGAAATTGGGTTGCCAATCGGTGCTACTCAAAGGCGGCCACTTGGATGCACCGCGACTTACCTCCTTATATTTCGATGCGCAGGGGACTGTCCACGAGTTTGGTTTTACCAAGTCTGAGACAAACAACACGCACGGATCGGGCTGTACGTTGTCTTCGGCAATTGCCAGCTATATTGCGCTGAGGAATAGCTTGTTGGAGGCTGTGCGTAAAGGGCAGGAGTATGTGTATCAAGCCATTCTCCACGGCAGTGACGTGCAGGTAGGCAAAGGCAATGGGCCGTTGAACCATTTTTTTAATCCGCAGAAACTCACGAAATATGACCTGGTCTGAATACGCTTGGGTGGCCATCGAACCGATTTACCAATCCATCATCGCCATGCCCTTCATCACCGAATTGCAGGACGGCACACTTCCCATTGAGAAATTCCAGTTTTATATGGCGCAGGACTCGGGCTACCTGGAGCATTTCGGCCGGGCACTGGCGCTTATCGGTGCGCGCGCCCACGACACGGATGACGTATTGGCATTCCTGCGCTTCGGTGAAGGTGCTATTGTGGTAGAAAAAGCTCTGCACGAGTCGTATTTCAATGATTTCGGCGTTGCCGAACATGGCATGCTCGAGCCCGCCTGCCACCACTACGTGCATTACTTGAAAAGCACTGCGGCATTAGCCCCCGTGGAGGTAGCGATGGCTGCCGTGCTGCCCTGTTTCTGGATTTACAAGAAAGTGGGCGACTATATCTACGCTCATCAACACGCGGGCGACAACCCTTATCAACGGTGGATCGATACCTATGCCGGTGAGGACTTCGCGATTTCTGTGCGGCAGGCCATCGCAATTTGTGACAGGGTAGCCGCAGCTACTACAGACAGCGTACGCGAACGGATGACGGAAGCGTTCATCACGGCCAGCCGGCTGGAATACCGATTCTGGGATAGCGCATACCGGCTGGTCAGGTGGCAGTCGGTGGGTTAATTGCCAATTCCATTTGGATATTGCAGCGTTTGTACGGTGAAGGGTATCCGGTGACTTTCCGGAATCCTAACTTGTGGTACAGATTAATTGCCGGTTTCAGGATGGTGTTGCTTTCAAGGTACAGCGCTTTAGCGCCCGCTTTCCGGGCTTTGTCCACGATAGCCTTGCCGAGCAGCCAACCAATACCTTTGCCCTGCACCTTGGGCGAGACGGCCATCTTTGCCAGTTCGTAATCATAACGGGGGTCGTTCATTTTGATTAGCGCGCAAACGCCGACAGGTTCACCTTGGTATAAGGCTACCAGTATTTTGCCGCCATTGTCCAAGATGTATTCCTGCGGATTATCCAGCGCCTTATAGTCGGACTCTTCCATTTCAAAGTAGTCGGAAATCCAGGCCTCGTTGAGCGCCTTAAAAGCTGCCTGATATTTCGACTGGTAGTCAACAAGGATTACCTCGTCGCTTTCCCGGCGTTTTTTCTCCTCCTGCACCCTGCTGAATAACGATTGCTGTTCCAGCAAAAATTCCCATTCCGCTAAGGCTTCCCATAAGTTATGGGTCGCTTCAGCAATGATGCCATCAATAGCCCGGTCAATGTCCCGGTATTGGAAACTGATTTTGTCAATTAACTCCTTTCCTTTCTCCGATAAGGAGATAACGTTCTGGCGTTTGTCTCCGGAGTTGATGTTTTCGACGATTAAGCCGCTTGCGGCCATTTCGCGCACGATTTTGCTGACGGAAGGTTGGGAATGGCCGATCTCTTTAGCGATTTCGGTAATAGTTTTTCCATCCGCTTCGGAGAGCACGAAAAAAACCGGAAACCATTTGGGGGCGAGCGTTACCTCATACAACCCGTAGATTTTAGCTGCATCATCTGTCACCTTTGCAGCGAGCATCCGCAGTCGGCTTCCCAAGGCCATCTTGCCTGTTTTTGAAAATAAATCCATCTGTATAACTAATTACATAACCAGTTATGCAAATATAACGACAATATTCGGTACTATGCATCGCTCCGTCATTTATACCTGCTTTTTTCTTCCTCTTTTTTGTTCTTGTTCTACCGTAATGCGGGTTTGATCCGGGCCGCATGCGACGTGGATCCGGGAATTTCACAGATACACCCCGGATCAGCTCCGCATCGTACACGGAAGATGACAGGAGAATGATAAAAGAAAGGAGGAATAGGTTGTCTTGTTTTGCACCCATGATTGTCGCAACCTGCCGTACCATCGTTGGCCGGCAATCAGTAAATTTGCTCATGTTATATTTATATTAAAATAAACGATTATGCAAGAAAGCTTATCACGCTCTTTGGAAAACGCCTTTGGCGAGTTACTGACCACGTTGTCGTCTCTTGATGAGCAAGAGCTGAATACCGTGCCTTTCGCAGGGAGCTGGACAGCCGGGCAGGTGGGCGATCATCTGCGCCAGTCTTATGACGTGGTTGGGTGCCTTACTGGGCGTACTGAGGTGACGCAGCGCGATCCCGGTGCATACGTCGCGCCATTGAGCGAACAATTCCTGAATTTCGAGGTCAAAATGCAATCTCCTGATTTTATTCTGCCTACCGAAGCCCCCATAGCAAAAGAACGGCTGCTGGATGGTCTAAAGCAGCGGACATCAGCAATCCTTGATTTTGCAGCAAGCCATGCGGATATGACATTGACTTGTCTTGATTTTGAATTGCCCACGTTAGGCGCACTCACCCGAAACGAATGGCTTAATTTTGTGCTGGTGCACACGTTACGGCATAATCACCAATTGGCCAATATCATGCACCGGCTGGATCACACGCTGTCATAGCACTGTCACTGGTAGGTTGTAGCTTTGCAGATGCGGACCAGTCACCGTAAGCGATGACATGCATACCACCAATTACCGGCATACTCAGCGGCAGACGATCGATATAGTTGCATATAAAAGCAACTTTATCTAATTTGGCGCCATGTATAAAACGAAAAATGCGCTGCTGCTGCTGTGTGCAATGGCAGCTTCCCTACAGGTGCTATGGGCTCAACGCTACCAGTATACGGTTGATTTGACCGATCTGCAGAATGATAAATTCAACGTGACGCTCCTTACGCCTGAGATCTCGGAAAGGACCGTGATCTTCGCGTTACCCAAGATAATCCCGGGTACCTATTCCATTAGCGACTATGGGACTTTCGCATCAAACATCGTGGCGGAGGACAGCAAAGGCAGGCGCTTGCCGGTAAAACAGCTGAACACCAACCAGTGGGAGATAAGCAACGCGAAGCGCCTCTACCGGATTACTTATGAGGTGGAGGATATCTTCGATACCGATAAGGAACACAAAATATACCCAATGGCGGCGACCAACATCGAAGAAAAAAACGTGGTGGTCCATACACCGGGGATTTTCGGCTATGTAGAAGGCCAAAATAAACTGCCTATCGAATTGACGTTTGAAAAGCCTGCTGATTTCTATGCATCGTCGGCAAAATTGCCGGTGGAAAGCACGGCTACGCGCGACGTTTTCCTGATGGAAAGTATAGATGATCTATACGACACCCCCATTATGTATGGTGTGCCAGACACCACAACGGTACAAGTAGGTAACTGCGAAGTTTTGGTATCGGTATACTCGCCCAATAAGACCATCACATCGCGTGAAATCGCGGATTGGTTGAGCGGATTGCTACAGGGCGCCCGTAAATACCTCGGAGGTAAGCTGCCGGCCGATCGGTATGCGTTTCTGTATTATTTCAAAGACATGGCGATCCAGCAATCCTTCCAATTGGGTATGGCCGGGGCTTTGGAGCACACCACATCGTCGTTTTACTACATTCCGGAACTGCCAGCTAATGTTTTGAAAAACCTGTTGGTGGATGTCTCGTCACATGAGTTTTTCCACATTATCACGCCATTGACCATTGCATCGCGGGAAGTGAAAGAATTCAACTACGACACACCGATATTATCCAAGCACCTATGGCTGTATGAAGGTACCACCGAATATACGGCACACCACGTACAGGTGCAGCATGGTATGAATACACCCGAACAGTTCTTGGATAAACTTGCTGAGAAAATCGTCGACTCCCGAGAACACTATAACGATACCCTGTCATTCACCCAGCTCAGCAAATACGCGGCTTCCACGTATGCCGATCAATACGGAAATGTGTATCAGAAAGGTGCGTTGATAGGGGCTTGTCTGGACATCTACCTGCTCCACTTGTCGGAAGGAGGATATGGATTGAAAAACCTGACGCACGATCTGGGTATACGCTATGGGAAGGACCGTTTTTTTGAGGATGATGAACTTTTCGACGAAATCGCCCGATTGAGCTACCCGGAGGCCAAAGCGTTCTTGGTGAAATACACACAAGGAAATTTGCCCATTCCCTACGAAGAATATTTCGGTATGGTGGGGATACGGTATCAGCCCGGGGAAACCAAGAAGTTGGTTGTTGATGAGCATGCCAACCCACAGGCCGAGTGGTTGCGGGCAATTTGGTTGACGGGTACAGCGCCCTGCCGATAGCGTCAAGTCAGGAATTCAGCCCAGAGTGGGAAGTGGTCGCTGATGCGCCACGAGAGCTGGCTTTCGTTATAATTCCTGCTTTGCAGCACTTTACCACGAAAATCGTAGACGCCTCCGCGGGAATAGGTCATGGAGAGTTCGCTTTCAAACCAAGCAATTTGGTCGTAGAAGGAATACGTCTTCTTGAAGATTGTGCGATCGATGTCCTGTAAGTCCGCCGGCACATGCAGGCCCTTGGAAACAAAAGCCTCGTAAGTGGGATCGCCGGCTTTGGCAATATTGAAATCGCCCAATGTGATCAGGCTGTGATTCCAGCTGTGTAGTTCATCTGCCCAGTCGTGCACCCAATCGGCGATAGCCTGCAATTCGGGTATGCGCGAGGCAGGTGTACCGTACAGTACATGCAAGGTGAGCAACACAAAGGTTTTGCCGCCGACGAGGAAGCTCACGCCATATGGTGTGCGGGCGAATTGTCGTTGGAGCGAATTATTGTTCAGCGCTCGGTTTTCTTCCAGTACGTCATCGGGGATGACAACTTCACAAGCCAGCCCGGAGAGCTTCACCTTCCGCATGTCAAACAGGAAGGCCAATCGTTCGTCATTACCTGGACGTCCCTTGGTGACATCGGTCATAAGAAACCCCCAGTGCGGCCCCATAAGTTTCAACGCATGGCGCAAAGCCTTGAAATTGCCTTTGACCTCCTGGACGGCAATGATGTCGAACCGCTTCAATATCGTCACGATGCACAGCAAAGATTGTAAATCCCTTTTCGGGCTTTGCTGGTCGGACGCTTGCCATTCTTCGGTCAATCCGCCGAAAGCACGGATATTCCAGGTGCAGATAAGCACATTGCGATCCAACTGCTTGGTGGGTAATTGCTCGTCGAGGTCGGCAGCCAAGAACTGCAACTCTTGTCGCACGTTATGGGGTGGGGTATCCGTTATTTTTGGCATGGCAGGCATGAGATGCGGTGTTGCTGCCAAGTTATCCAAAAGTTTCCGGTAATTTTAAGCTTTTTACTAACAAAATAACTGCTAAGATTTTTTAGGCAGATTTTGCGGTTCCCGGCCAAATGCTTTCCGTAGCTCGCCTTTAGCCCGTTCAGGCACGCCCCTTTGCAGGTCATCGAGAGATCATTACGCCTTTATGCCTGCCCGCTCACAGGTGACTCAGGACAACTATTTGCCGAAACGCACGCGATAGATCACGCCGTGCGCATCGTCCGCTATCAACAAAGAACCATCGGTATATTGTGCGAGACCGCATACACGGGCGAACTGTCCTTTTTTGTCGTCCGTGAGAAAGCCAGTTATAAAATCCTCCACGCGGGTTGGATGCCCGTTTTCGTACCGGATGCGGACGACCTTATAGCCGGAGGGTTCGGCTCTGTTCCACGAACCATGCATGGTGACGAAAGCGTCACCGCTAAATTCTTCAGGAAACTGATCGCCCGTATAGAACAGCAAATCCATCGGTGCGGCATGTGCATCATAAAGCAGGGTTGGTTTGACCGATTTGGCTGCATATTCCTCGTGTGTCATCCCTTTGGGATCATGATGCACCTCGAATTGTCCATCGCCGTATACAAAGGGCCAACCGTAGTCCTGGCCTTCCTCGATTTTATTGAGTTCTTCCTGCTGCTCATCGTTTCCCAGCCAATCGATACCGTGGTCAAAGCCCCACAAATCGCCGGTTTGCGGGTGCCAATCAAACCCGATCGTATTCCGTAGTCCCGTGGCATATGTCGCCCGTTGGCTTCCGTCGAGACTTACCTTGAGCATTGTGGCATTTTCCTTATTCGTTTCGACGCAGGCATTGCAGGTGCTGCCCACGGAGACATACAAAGCGTTGTCTGGACCTACCTTGAGCGTCCGGTTACCATGTTGGCCGCCATCGGGAAGGTCATCCACCAACAGCTGCAGGCTATCGATGTTGCCATCGGGGTGGATGGTAGTTTTATACAATTCATTGACCGTGATGAGGTACAGATTGTCACCATCTACCGCGATGCCATGGAGTTGGTCTTTTTTTGTCAGTATCCTTACCACGTCGGCCTTCCCATCTTGGTCTTGGTCTTGCAGCAACGTCAGCGTGCCGTGGTCACGGTCGGTCACATAGACCGACCCGTTGGCTGCCACAGCCAGCATGCGCGATTTGCCCAACCCCTCAGCAAACTTCTCAATGGTAAAACCCGGAGGAAGTTTCAGGGAGGCAATGTTTTCCGGTGTCGGCAACAATTGTTTCGGTCTGAAAATATGGCCTTCCATGCGGCGTTCGATAATTTCCTTATTGCCGTCCTGGCCGAATAATGGCAATTGATGGATTGCAAATGAAAAAACCGCAATAAATGTCATCGTTTTCATGGTGTGTCTATTTCATGGGTACCATTCAAAAGAGCAAACCATTTAGGAAGCCAGATGTTTTGATTTACGTAATAACCGACTTGAGAATTGTAGCAAACAGGAATGAGAGCAATCAGGATACATGAATTTGGTGGGCCGGAAGTGCTGAAACTGGAAGAAGTGCCCATCCCGCGGCCTGCCCCCGGTGAAGTACTGGTGAGCGTACATGCGACCAGTGTGAATCCGGTGGATTGGCGGATACGGTCAGGCCAGCGAAAGGAAAAATTCCCGGTACAGTTTCCTTTCACCCCCGGCTGGGATGTCTCCGGCGTAGTGCAGGAGGTAGGAGAGGGGGTTCAGGGGCTAAAGGCCGGCGACGAGGTCTATGGCCGGCCCCACCCAACGCGAAATGGCGCTTACGCGGAGTATATTGCCTTACCGGCCGATGAGCTGGCCAAAAAACCAAAAAGCATTGACCACATCCATGCCGCGGCGGTGCCGTTGGCAGGGCTGACCGCCTGGCAAGGGCTGTTTGACCATGGGCACCTCACCGAAGGCCAGCGTGTGCTCATTCACGGTGCATCGGGTGGTGTCGGTACACTTGCCGTTCAGTTTGCCAAATGGAAGGGTGCTCATGTCATCGGTACAGCTTCGGAAAAGAACTTCGGGTTGCTGAATGAACTTGGTGCAGACGAGCTTATTGACTACCGGCAGGCGTATTTTTGGGAAAAGCTAAGTAACCTGGACCTGGTGTTCGATACGATCGGCGGCGAGACCCAACGGCGGTCGTTGGATGTCATCAGACCTGGAGGAAGGCTGATCACCACGTTAAAGCCGGAATACGTTGACGAAGCAAAAACCCGCAACATCCATTTGGAGGGCTATACCGCCCAAGCTTACCCACATCAACTCGAAGCCATCGCTTCGCTGATTGATGAACGCAGCGTGAAGCCTGTCATTTATAAAGTCATGGAACTGGAAGACGCGGCTGCCGCCCAGCAAGAGAGCCAAGGCGGCCATGTCAACGGCAAGATTATCTTGAAAGTCGCCGGCAAGTGACGACGACGTTGAATGGCATTACGTTATGTCAATCCAAACGGGTGCATGGTCGCTGGTCTTTTCCCACCCCCTTACCTGCCGGTCTACTCCGGCGGATTGGAGCCGTGGGGTCACCATGGGGCTGAGCAGAAAATGGTCGATGCGCAACCCCGCATTGCGGCCAAATGCATTGCGGAAGTAATCCCAGAAGGTATAGATGGTTTCATCGGGATATAGGCGCCTGAGCGCGTCTGTCCAACCCTGAGCAAGTAGCCTGCGGAAAGCCTCGCGGGTTTCAGGTCGGAAAAGTGCATCGTCTGTCCAACGTTCCGGTTTGTAGACGTCCACTTCGGTAGGGATTACATTAAAGTCGCCGGTTAGTATGACCGGTACATGTTGGTCGAGCAACGATTGACCGTGGGCGATGAGGCGGTCCAGCCAGCGGAGCTTATAATCAAACTTAGGTCCCGGTGCGGGATTGCCGTTGGGCAGGTACAGGCAGCCGATGACGATCTCATTGATTTTTGCTTCGATATAACGACTATGGTTATCTTCCGGCTCTCCCGGTAATGCACGGCAGATTTCTTCAGGCTGTCCCACTCGAGATAGGATCGCCACACCGTTCCAGCTTTTCTGACCGTGCCAGATGCTATCGTATCCGGCATCCCGCAGCGCTTGCTCGGGAAAATTTTCTTGGATGGCCTTCAGCTCCTGCAAACAGACGACATCGGGTTGGGTTTCTTTCAGCCATCTTAATACGATTGGAAGACGGGCGTTGATGCTGTTGACGTTGTATGTAGCAATTTTCATGAAAAATAAACTTCAATAGGTTGGTGTAAAGATGGGAAAATAATCGTTGTCTTTTTCAATGGGATATGATGTTTTTTCGTGGAACCGATGTCGTCGCAGCGGTGTAACTAATTTTTAACAATTACCCGTTTGCAAAACAATCAACTTTCTCTATTTTTGCCGCCACATGATGGGTTCATCGTTTCGGTTTCCATGGGTAATTTGCCTATTCTTGCTGCTCGGTTGTAGCGGTTTCCGCGTCTATGCAGAAGTTGATGCCGTTCATGTTGCCATCCCCGCGAAAGACAAGCAACAGGGCGAGGTGCATGCCGGAATTCTGAAGCACATCCAGTATGCGACCGTCAGACCATTTTCAAACGATTCAGACAGGCATCGCGATCAGATTGACGCTGCCAACAGCGAATCCGAAAATAAAGACGAGCGGCTTGGTTCGCTCAAAAAGAATAAAAAAGCTGTAAGATTTCTTGCAGCTTTTTTTGATTTTAAGATTCGCGAGGCAAATTGCCGTTATGTGAAGGCGCCCCAGCTTTCGCAAGGCTGTATTCGGCTGCCGTTTCGTGCCTATCTCCTGTTTGGCGTGCTGCGGATTTAGCCCCTTATAACCTCTTTTTCAAAGCGACAGTCCGGAAAGCGCCTGCCAATCTACGTAGTGTGCATCTACCCGGACACTTAATGTGTCTAAGCGTATTCGCGTAGATCACATCCTTTACTATGTCAATTTAATCAAAACTCCATTATTGTTCAACGTGAAATCGTTATGAATAGAATATTTAAGCTAGCAGGCCTATGTCTCCTGCTATGGCCGATTGCCTGTGCTCCAAAGCATGAACAACAACACGAAGAAGCAAGTTTTTTGGTGACCAGTCCGGTTCTGAAAGATACATTGGTAACCCAAGAATACGTATGCCAGATTCACGCTATCCAACACATTGAATTGCGGGCACTGGAAAAAGGTTATCTCCAGGAAATCTACGTCAATGAAGGTCAAGCCATAAAGAAGGGCCAGTTGATGTTTAAACTCAACCCTGCTGTATATGAAGCGGAAGTGCTGCAAGAAGAAGCAAGCATGCGCCATGCGCTGATTCAGTATGAGAACACCCAGAAATTGGCCGACAGCAACGTGGTTTCGGCACGGGAACTGGCATTGGCTAAAGCCGAATACGAAGAGCGAAAAGCGAGGTATGAGGTGGCAAAAGCGCACTTGGGCTTTACCGAAATCCGTGCGCCATTTAATGGTATTATGGATAAATTCTACGTGCGCTTGGGTAGTCTTCTGGATGAAGGCGAATTGCTTACCTCACTTTCTGATAACAGTAAAATGTGGGTGTACTTCAATGTGCCCGAAGCGGAGTACCTGGATTTTGCGGCACGGTCCGGGCGTGGCAAGCGCCAGGAAGTTCTGCTAAAAATGGCAAATCATCAGCTGTTTAACCAGAAGGGCATAGTCGAAGCCATTATGGCGGACTTTAATAATGAAAACGGAAACATCGCTTTTCGTGCGTCGTTTGATAACCCGCAAGGGCTATTGCGTCATGGCGAAACGGGGAGTATTCTGATGGCGGTACCGTTGAGAGATGCCCTTATCATTCCGCAGAAGGCTACCTTCGAAGTGCTGGATAGGAAATATGTCTATGTGATCGATCAAAACAACCGTGTGCAAGCCAGGGAAATTGTTGTTGCGCAGGAGCTGCCCCATTTGTTTGTCGTAGCATCCGGGCTTTCCGAAAAAGATCAGATCCTCGTTGAAGGTCTACGGAGGGTGAAGCATAATGATCAGATCCATCCCCGATTCGAAGCGCCCGAAAAAGTCTTTGCATCACTCAGCGAACTAATGGCTGAATAGCCTCACACCTTCATATCGTATACCATGTTTAGTAAATTCATACAAAGACCGGTGCTGGCCATCGCCATTTCCTTGGCCATCGTATTCATGGGAATTTTAGCTATCAATACGCGTCCGGTTTCTCAGTTTCCAGAAATTGCGCCGCCGCGGGTCAACATTTTTATTGCCTATCCCGGCTCGAGTGCACAAGTATTAGTCGAATCAACGCTGATTCCCTTGGAACGGGCCATAAACGGTGTTCAGGGGATGCAGTATATTATCTCCGACGCAACAAGTGCAGGCGAGGCGACCATCCAAGTGATTTTTGAGCCAGGTACGGATCCGAACGCCGCCGTGGTGAATGTAAAGACCCGCGTAGATCAGGTGATGAACAATTTGCCGCCGTTGGTACAGCGGGAAGGGGTGGTGATTACACCTATCCAACCGAGTATGTTGATGTATGTCAACCTATACAGTACCGACGATCATGCAGATGAGAAGTTCCTCTACAACTACGCCAATGTACATATTTTGCCGGAACTGCAACGTATCAGTGGCATGGGGCGCGCCCAGATATTGGGTAGCCGCCAATTTGCTATGCGTATCTGGCTGAAGCCCGACCGCATGCGGGCTTATAACATTTCCACAGAGGAAGTGATGGAAGCCATGGAGGAGCAAAGCGTGATTGGCCGCCCGGGGCGGGTAGGGCAAGCCTCCGGGAAAACCGCACAGTCGCTGGAATACGTGTTGTCTTACGAAGGCCGGTTTAATAAGCCGGAACAATATGAAAACATCATTGTGGAGGCCACAGCGGCAGGCGAAATGGTCAAGCTGAAAGATATCGCCGAGGTCGAATTGGGCAGCGAGTTTTTTGATATCTATTCCAATAAGGATGGTTATCCTGCGGCGTCCATCATGCTGAAACAAAACTTTGGCAGCAACGCCAGTAAGGTGATTGAACATGTAAAAGCCAAACTGGAGGAACTAAGGCCGACTTTTCCCCCCGGCATGGACTATGAAATTAATTACGACGTGTCGAAGTTTGTAGACGCATCGATAGATAAGGTCATGCATACCTTGGTTGAAGCATTTGTGCTGGTGGCCTTGGTGGTATTTGTGTTTCTCGGCGACTGGCGGTCTACGCTCATTCCTACGCTTGCCGTGCCTGTCTCCCTGGTTGGTGCGTTTGTGGTCATGCAGCTATTCGGTTTGACCATCAACTTGATTACGCTGTTTGCGCTGGTGCTGGCAATCGGTATTGTGGTTGATGATGCCATTGTTGTGGTGGAGGCCGTACACGCCAAAATGGAAGAAGAGCACCTGTCGCCCTTCAAAGCGGTGAAGAAAGTGCTGGGCGAAATTAGCGGTGCAATCATTGCCATCACGCTAATCATGACAGCGGTATTTATACCCGTGGCGTTCATGACTGGTCCAGTAGGGATCTTCTACCGTCAGTTTTCCATCACTATGGCCAGCTCCATCGTGCTTTCGGGTGTCGTGGCGTTGACCCTTACACCCGTGCTATGCGCCATGATACTCAAGAACCATCATGGCAAGCCACGAAAAAAATCATCGGTGGATAAGTTTATCGACTGGTTTAATCGAAGGTTTGACCGGCTGACCGGAAGGTATACCGCCCTACTGAAGGTGATCGTCAACAGGCGAGTAGTTACGTACGCAATACTCCTTGCTTTCGGATTCGGGATTTTTGCGGTCAATAAGACCTTGCCTTCTGGGTTCATCCCAAATGAAGACCAGGGGCAAATCTATGCCATCATCCAGACGCCTCCCGGGACTACCCTGGAACGCACAAACGATGTTTCCCGCCAATTGCAAAAGATAGCTGAAGAGGTAGAAGGTATTCAGTCCGTCTCGTCATTGGCGGGCTATGAAATCCTGACCGAAGGCCGGGGGTCAAATGCAGGTACCTGTATGATTAACCTGAACGATTGGGACAAGCGTAAACACTCCGTGCATGAGATCATCGAAGAACTGGAAGAAAAAACGAAGGACATCGGTGCTGTTATCGAATACTTCGAGCCGCCGGCCGTACCTGGCTACGGTTCGTCCGACGGGTTCTCGCTCCGGTTGTTGGACAAAGGTAGTACGATAGATTACCACGAATTCGATCAAATCAATAAGGATTTCATGGAAGAATTGCATAAGCGGAAAGAATTGAGTGGGCTTTTTACCTTTTATGCGGCTAATTACCCACAGTATGAGCTGATCATCGATAACGAACTCGCTATGCAAAAAGGTGTGTCGATAGGTAAGGCCATGGAAAATCTCAACGTGCTAATCGGTAGCTCGTATGAGCAGGGCTTTACGCGCTTCAACACCTTTTTCAAGGTGTATACACAATCTGCACCCGAATACCGGAAATTGCCTTCCGATATCCTAAACCTGTTTATCAAAAACGAAGCAGGTGAAATGGTTCCGTATTCATCGTTTATGACCATGGAAAAAACACAGGGACCGAATGAGATTACACGTTTCAATTTGTACACATCTTCGGCCATCCGCGGCGTGCCAGCCCCCGGTTATACGACCGGAGACGCTATTGCCGCTATCCAGGAAGTCGCCAAAAGCACCCTGCCGATTGGCTATGACATCGCATGGGAAGGGCTTTCTTACGACGAGGCGAACAGGGGGAATGAAGCCGTTTACGTCTTTGTCGTGGTCTTGGTTTTCGTTTATCTGGTCTTGGCATCGCAATACGAAAGCTTTATTATTCCGTTGGCGGTGCTTTTATCATTGCCGGTCGGAATTTTTGGCTCGTTCCTCATGTTGAAGCTTTTGGGCTTGGCAAACAATATCTATGCCCAGATCGGGCTGATCATGTTGGTGGGATTGCTCGGTAAAAATGCGGTGCTGATTGTGGAGTTTGCGGTGATGAAACACTGGCAAGGGGCAACGGTGTTGGACGCCGCTATCGAAGGTGCCAAAGTGCGTTTTCGCCCGATACTGATGACATCTTTTGCCTTTATTGCCGGCCTGATGCCGCTTGTGATTGCTACTGGTCCGGGAGCCGTGGGAAACCGTACCATTGGCGCTTCGGCCCTGGGAGGCATGCTATTCGGGACGGTATTTGGGGTAATCGTCGTGCCGGGTCTGTATTATGTTTTTGGAACGATGGCCGAGGGACGGAAACTTATCCGCGATGAAGACGAAAATCCGCTTACTGAAGATTTGGTGCAAGAACGGCCCGAAAGGAAACTACTGAAAAAGCTGAAATCCTTACTTAACTCCAAGCAAAGCAAATAAAAAAGATGAAAATAGCATATAAAACCGTACAAATTGCGTTTTTGGTAGCGATGGTGGTGAGCTGCAAAGGTCCCGAGTTCATTGTGCGATCTGAAAACAATCAAGTTCCGGCGAGCTTTCAGGGCTCGTCGGACACCACCAATATAGCCACCTTGACATGGAAAGAATATTTCACCGATCCGTATTTGATTACCCTGATTGATACGGCATTGAAAAATAACCAGGAGTTGAACATCACGCTACAGGAAATTGAGATTTCGCGCAATGAGATTCGTGAAAAAAAAGGGGAGTATTTGCCTTTTGTAGGGCTAAGGGGAGCTGCCAGCGTGGATAAAGTGCCCAGGTATACCAATATCGGTGCAATGGAAGCAAATACCGACATCAAGCCAGGCCATGAAATGCCAGAACCGCTGGCCGATTACCTGATAGCGGCGTATGCTACCTGGGAGGTCGATATTTGGAAAAAGCTGCGTAATGCGAAGAAGGCAGCGGTGATGCGGTATTTGTCTTCGGTGGAAGGCAAGCACTTCGTGGTCACCAACCTCATCGCCGAAATCGCCAGCTCATATTACGAGTTGCTGGCCCTTGACAATCAGCTTGGGATTGTAAAAAAGAATATCGAGATCCAACAAAACGCACTGCGTATTGTGCGGTTACAGAAGGAAGCAGCCAAAACAACCGAACTTGCCGTACGACGGTTCGAAGCTGAAGTACTCCATACGCAGAGTCTTCAGTATGGCATCCAGCAACGGATTACCGAAATAGAGAACCGGATAAACTTTTTGCTGGGCCGGTACCCCCAGCCGATACCAAGGACCAGCCAATCCCTGGAATCGCAATTGCCGGAGGCTATACATGCCGGAATCCCCGCGCAGTTGCTGGCCAACCGGCCGGACGTCAAACAAGCGGAGCTTGGACTCGCCGCGGCAAAGTTGGATGTCAAAGTCGCTAGGGCAAGGTTTTACCCTTCGCTGGATATCTCTGCCGCTATCGGGTATCAAGCATTTAATCCCGCTTATTTGATCACAACACCCGAATCGTTGCTCTACTCGTTGGCCGGCGATGTCACGGCTCCAATAATTAACCGGAATGCTATCAAAGCAGCCTATTACAGTGCCAGCGCCAAACAGTTGCAGGCGGTATATGAATACGAACAACGGATTCTAAACGCCTATTTGGAAGTTGCCAACCAATTGGCAAAAATAGCCAATCTCGAAAAAAGCTACCAGCTGAAATCAAGGCAAGTGGAAGCCCTTTCGGCGTCTATCGGCATTTCAAACAGCCTTTTTGGATCGGCACGGGCAGACTATATGGAAGTGCTCCTTACCCAAAGGGATGCACTTGAGGCTCGATTTGAGTTGATAGAAACCAAAATGCAGCAGATGAACGCCATGGTCAACATCTACCGTGCGCTCGGTGGCGGTTGGACGGAATAGCAGGGCAAAAACCGGTAAAATTAAAAGCCCCCATCAGGGTTTTTTATTTTACCGGTTAATTCGTTATAGGAGCAAGTAATCGGATATTGTATGTACATTTAACCGTATCTTAAAACTTTTTTAACGGATTTTTTTGTCTTGATGTATTTTATATTCTATTATTGTCGACTAATAAGTGAGGTTTTTGTTGTTTTATGGATTTATTAATCCGTTTAACATATAATTCTTATCAGATTTTTATTGTTGTATGTATGTACATTTATGCGTGTGATTGATGAGGCCAAAGATAGTATGCTTTTTATGCTGGTTGTTATTTTCTAGCGCTTCATTGTCTGCTCAACAGGTGGATAGTACGGTTAGCGAAATTGTTATTGTATTTAAAACGCATTTTGATATCGGGTATACGGATTATGCCGAAGCTGTTGTGCAACAGTATAGTACTTCGATGATGGATAATGCGTTTGACATACTGGAGCGGAGTGAAGGTAGGCCACCCGAAAAACAATTTATTTGGACCGTGCCCAGCTGGCCGATGAGGCAAATGATTAATCAGAGCTTGCCTGATGTCCGGTCAAAAGTCGAAGATGCGTTAAGAAGTCGGCGCTTTGTTGTACATGCGTTGCCCTTTACGCTGGAGACAGGAGCCAGCGATCTTGAAGCATTAGTTCGGGGGATGAACATCTCGTCTACTATTTCACGGACGTATGGTTTGCCTTTGGCGATTGACGCAAAAATGTCCGATGTACCAAGCCATTCGTGGATATTGCCGACACTTCTATCGCACTCCGGTGTGAAATTTCTCCATATAGGCAGCAATCCGGCCCCCCAAACTCCGGATGTGCCGGTATTGTTCTGGTGGGAGGGACCTGATGGCTCAAAGTTGATGACCATGTACTGGAAAGAAAATTATGGTACTTCCTTACTTCCTCCGCCCAACTGGCCCTATAAAACTTGGCTGGCCATTATGCAAAACGGGAACAATGCAGGTCCTCCCACACCGGAAACCGTTGATCAATACCTGGCGGAAATCCAGAAAAAGGCCCCGCATGTAAAGGTCCGGATTGGACAGATGGCGGATTTCTATGACGCTATAATGCGCGAAAATCCCTCCTTGCCCGTTGTCCGAGGGGATATGCCGGACACCTGGATACATGGGTTTATGTCTATGCCTCGTGAAGTTAAAGATTCCCGCAGGATTAGCCGTGATCTTTTTGCATGGGAATCGCTGAATGCACTATATAATACCTGGTTGCCTAATGGATATGATATTTCAGCACGGCTATCGGATGCGTATACGGATAAGCTCTTATTTGATGAACATACCTTTGGAATGGCGATGCCTCATGGCAGGAATGGTACATGGAGCTACGGCGATGAATTTAAAATACAACGCGCAAAAGGGGTTTATGAAGACATAGAAAAATCATGGAAGGAAAAAGCCAACCGGGTGTTTTCGGCGGACAAGGTTGTCACCCCGTCCTTGAACAGGCAATTATCGGAGTTGGCCGGCGAGGTTAATCTAACAGGGAAAAGAATCTTTGTGTACAACCCGCTTCCCTGGCAAAGAAGTGGTGTGGTGACCATCAAAGCTCCCAGTTCATCGCATAAGGGGACTGCCATTAAAGATGTCGAGACGGGCGAGGTTATCCCGTTTTCAAACGAGAAAAACATCCTTCAATTTGTAGCGAAAGATGTGCCCGCATCCGGCTACCGGAATTACATATTGACGGATGGGGGCTCCGTCAATTCGGGAAATGAGCTCGAAGCAGACGAATCTGCCTATACCATAGCGAATAGCTATATAAAGATTCAATTGGACCCGGCCAAGGGAAGCATCACCTCCATCGTAGAAAAAAGTTCCGGCAGGGAGATGGTGGATAAAAACAGCGAATTTGGGTTTGGACAATACCTATACGAGCGATTCAGTAAAGAAGATGCAGCTAATTACGTAAAAAGTTATATAAAAAGCGGAGATGGTGATCGCGTAGGCAAGCCGAATTTAACAGAAGAACCTCATGTAACAGCGAAAGGGAACAATGCAAAAATTTTCTTCTGGAAAAATGATGTTTCCGTAACCGCAACGATGCTTTTTTCGGCATCCGCTGATCTTCCTCACGATTATAGCATTACGGTAAGTTTGTACAGAGACAGCCCGAAAGTAGAGCTGATTTGGAGTATCCATAATAAGCCTGCCGATTCCTGGGCGGAAGCGGGGTGGATAAGCCTGCCCTTCCAAGTTGATAATCCGACGTTTAGATTAGCAAGATTGGGAGCCGTGGTAAACCCCGCGACGGATTTCGTTAAAGGAAGCAATTTTGATTATAATTTCCTTAATTCAGGCCTGGCAGTAATTGATGATGAGGGAAACGGAATCGGCATGGCCACGCCTGACGCACCGGGGGTTAGCCTCGATAGGCCCGGTTTATGGAAATATTCAGGGCATTTTATTCCGGAAAGGCCGAATGTTTTTGTCAATCTCTACAATAATCTTTGGAGCACCAACTTCACGGAATGGATTGAAGGCTCGTGGTCTGCACGGATTGACTTATGGTTTACAACCGAGTTTAATAACGAGAAATCGCTTATTACGCCTGCTGAAGAATCCCGTTCTCCGCTGTTGTCCGCTTTGGTAAATGGTAATGGAGGCCGGTTGCCTGCAGCCGCGGCGGGTGTTCAATTGTCAAGGAAGGGTGCCATGGTTACTGCATTTGGACGAAATCCAGACGGGGATGGAATGGTATTGCGATTGTGGGAGCAAGCAGGGACTCCAGGGAAAATTACCGTAACACTTCCCAGCGGCCTACAAGCACGAACGGCAATGCCTGTTGATTTGCGGGGAGAGCAGGTAGGGGAACCGATAACAATAATATCAGGAACATTCAATTGTTATATGAATGCCTATGCTCCTGCGAGTTTTATTTTGCGATAGGACTTGTAGGGAATGATGTTGTGACACCACGGATAAAAAAAGGGACAAATCTAAAAAAAGACTTGTCCCAAGAAGTGACCCCGGACAGGTTCGAACTGTCGACCCACTGATTAAGAGTCAGTTGCTCTACCAGCTGAGCTACGGAGTCAAAAATTCTTGGCAAAAGTACGCTTTTTCCGTCCAATTAGCAATGCAATAGAAAAAATATTAATGTTCCGGGACCGAAAACTGCTGGCCTATTCCGTATCGGGATGGGAGGCTCGCTTGGATCCATTGGCAGGCCGGCTGTGATAAGATGCTCCCCACTCACCTAAAGCATCGATGACGGGTTTTAATGTCTTGCCGTAATCCGTTAGGATGTATTCGACAACCACGGGATAGGAGTCATGAATGACACGTTTTACAAAGCCGTTTATTTCCAAGTCCCGTAATTCTTTGGATAGCATGCGGTCGGTGATGCCATTTACTTCTTTTGATATCTCTGAAAAACGCTTGTTGCCAAGCCAAAGGGAGAGAATAATGGGAAGCTTCCATTTGCCGCTTAAAAATGCCAAAGCTTCCTTTACGGGACGTATCCGATTCTGGCATTCTGAATGATCTAATTTGTGAGAGTCTTCCATGAAATGAGCTGATACCTTTCTTGCAAAGATACACTTTTTGCATAATAACATAAGCTATACATTAGTATAGTAATATAAAATATATAGTGTGTATATGCTAACTTTGTAGTTACTATTAAACGTATAATTATATGAAACAGAAATTGATTTATTGGCTGGCTACCGGATTAATCTCCTTAATGATGTTATATTCCGGATATGCCTATTTTACTGATCCCAACATCAATCAGGGCTTTGTTCATCTGGGTTTTCCGAGCTATTTTAGGATACAGCTGGGGGTTGCTAAGATTATCGGTGTATTGCTGCTATTGCTGCCCTTTGTGCCGATTTGGTTGAAAGAATGGACTTACGTGGGATTTGGTATCACGTTTATTTCAGCATTTATTGCACATGTAGCCAGTGGAGATCCGGTTTCAATGGTCATGGGACCACTGATAGCTTTGGTGATTTTGTTGGTGTCTTATGCCTACTTGAGAAAGCAGACGTTTGCCAAGGCGTTTACCGTTCGCGGCCACGCTTAGCGGTTACTTTTGTACAACATGGGATAATTTACAACCGGTTGTCGTCGGGCAATTTGCTTGATTTTAGCCGTCAGCATCCGCTTGGTAAGCGGCTGTAGATAGTCGAGGTATAAGACACCTTCGGTATGATCATATTCATGCTGTATCATGCGCGCAGTGATACCGCCGAACACCCTCGTACGCGTCGTAAAATGGCGGTCTTCATAACGGATGGTTATACGCCAAGGCCTTTTTACCTTCTGGGAGAGATGTGGAATGCTTAGGCAACCTTCTTCATCTTCCCAGGTTTCATCAGATTGCTCGATGATTTGGGCATTGATAAACGTTTCGACGATACCTTCGTCAGTGGCGGCAAAATAGGTTTCACGTTCGGCTGTGTCATAGCTCTCATAGCTAGTCTTGCTGTCCACCGTAAATAACCGGATGGCGTGTCCGACTTGGGGAGCTGCCAATCCGCACCCTTGAGCGTTGTACATGGTTTCCCACATGCTGTCTATAAGGGGTTGCAACCCTGGATAATCACTGGAAATGGAGGCGCATTTTTGCCGAAGTATAGGATGCCCATAAGGACGGATGGATAGTATCATTGCCAATAGTTTTGCAGCAAAGATCCGCAGAAACTCTTTCCGACACAATGAACCGATGTTAACAAATCTGCCTGCGTATTCTGCTGAGCGCTTGCGGTGTAATGCCTATATAGGAGGCGATGTATTTGAGTGGAATGCGTTTGATAATCTCGGGTTGCTCGGCAAAGAGATTGAGGTAGCGTTCTTTGGCGGTCTGCCGAAGCAATTCCAGTTCCCGCTTATTCTTTGCCAAAAATAGCCTTTCTGCGGTATACCGTCCGATCACGTTACCGATTTGTGTTTTTGCGTATACCTTTTGGAGTCCATCGTGTGATATGCGCCAGGCGATTGTGTCCGCCAATGCTTGAAGTCGGTACGTTGAAGGGCTTTGCATCAGCAGGGAGTCATAGGCACTGGCAAATTCCTTGCTAAAGCAAAAGCCGAATGTCAGTTCGCCATCATCGTCAGGGATATAATAGCGGAGCACACCACACTCAATAAAATAGAGGAACCGTTCAATGTCTCCCTTTTCAGTCAGCACCTCACCTTTTAAAAAGCGGACCCGCTCAAATTGTGCAGAAATGTATTGCCAATCCGCTTGGCTTATTGCAGTGATTTGTTCGTAATATGCTTTGATGTGCCCCATAATGATTTTTGATGACGGCCTACGTCACAAAGGTACAAAATCTTATTTAGCCCGTTTTGGCCACTATCGTTATGGATTGGGTGAACAATCCCCTGCCGGAAAAATTTGGTTTCTTTCACCTTTTTTCACATACAAGTTTTTCAAATTCGATTTTTTGTAGTACGTTTGCACTCGCAAAAACGGTGAGGTGCCTGAGAGGCCGAAAGGAACAGTTTGCTAAACTGTCGTACTGGAAACGGTACCGCGGGTTCGAATCCCGCCCTCACCGCCAAAGCTGGGGCAGCCCGACTATTGTCGGGCTTTTTTGTTTGCCAGGTGAAGCGAATGGCTTGCTGGGGTTTTTGTGCTTGTTGTTAGCGGGGCGTCGTTGTTTCTCCGATTAGTCGTTTAACGAATTGACACCTTGTGCTTTAAGTTCATCAAGATGTTCTTTCATTGCCTTAACTTGCTCGGCTGGGTGTCCATGCCAAATCGTAACTTCGCCTACAACCCTGAACGGTCGTGTTGAGCGATAAGATTTAGTGGGGTTTCCTGGGAATTTTTTATCTGTCAAATCAGGGTCATCTTCAATTTCTCCCGTTGGTTCTACTAAATAAATCCGCTCTCGTCCGTCGCCTAAGGCAAGTTCAGCGCCCCAGATAGCAGCGTCCAGCGTCGCCGTTAGGAAAATATATTTTGCGTTTTTCTGCAGCCCATAATTTGAATTGTAGCCTGCTTCGATTAGGTCGCCAACATTTAGGTCTGCCTTTGTCCCATGGAAAAAAGTTTGAGTGAAAGGGGTTGCGCCCTGTCCATTGGTGAGCCGGTCTTTGTCGTTTTGTTCCGTTGTCATTAGCTTATGCCATTTGTTTGTTTTTATTGTTTAAACCCGTTATCCATTGCGATGTTTTCGTGTTCATCACGGGGGATCCACGCCATTGGATTTCTGGCCAGTCACCGATCAGAAATCTCCCGGCAAAGCATATCGTTGCGGGGAAACTTCTGGTACGCCCAGCATCTGAGCCTTCGACTCAATGGGTGCGATAAACAGCATCGAGTTGCCTGGTCAGTGTTTCGTAGGCTGTCGTTGCTTGGCTTGGGAAATCGGTCCAGCGAGCCTCTACACCGATACCTCCCTGGTAGCCGATCGCTTTCAGAGCTTCCAGATAGGCGGTAAAATCGGTTCCCTCTACGCCTGGAGGCGTGCGGTTTTCCGGCTCAGCAATATCGCAATGCACGATGTGCTTTCCTGCCTTCTGCAACTGCGTTGCCGGCTCACGTTCCTTTAACATGTGGTAGATGTCTGCGTTAATGCCGAAATTCGGTCGATTCACCTGCTCGCAAATCAGCCGTGCTTCCTCCAAGGTCGTAATGAAGTTTGTTTCCTCGCTATTGAGGTTTTCCAAGGCTATTTTTACGCCGTATGTGGCAGCACGGTCGGCAAGCTTTCTACAAAGCGTAACGAATTGTTCCGTCGCTTGATTGAGGCTATATCCATCAGGGATCCTCCGCGCGGCGCCACTCCCAAAGATGATAATAGGGACGTTGAGTTGCTGTGCCCGCCGGAACACAGTATCGGCATAAGCCATTAAAGCCTCTGCATTGGCCTCGGGCCCTACACATTTTGCCTTTGCGGGCAAAAACACGTTGCATGCATAAACGGGAAGTGCATGTATTTCGTTGCCGTCAGCGGCTGCCAACAAGTAAGGAGAGACACCGGGGACCATAAAATCAAAACCGGCCCGTTGGGCTTCCTCTTGCTGTGCAGCCGATGCGCAAACGCCCACCGTAGGTCTTGGATGTTGGCAATAGCCCAAAAACGTGAACATACTGAATATTATGGTAAGCCACGCCGGTGTTGACAAATACATTGAAGTCGTCATGATCATTATGACCTATGTAAAATTGGTTATCGTTTCGTCAAGACACGGATGCACAAAAATAGGGGAATATTTTTGCATATCCAGCAGCAATCAGTTTGTGTGTGGCGTCTCCATGTTGACTTTTGTCGTCGTATTGCTTTTTTTGCCACTGGTGTCATAGTCAATGCGTACGTGGTAGATGCTCTTTAGCATATCTTTGAATATTTCGCTGACCATGGTGATGTCTTTCAGGGTGATATTGCTGTTTACAAGTTGTTTTTGGTTCAGCTTGGATTCAATAATTTTATCAACCAGATCATTCAGGCTTTGTGCACTGGGCTCCTTCAAACTCCTTGACGCCGCTTCGACGGAATCGGCCATCATCAAGACGGCAGTTTCCCGCGAGAAGGGAACAGGGCCAGGATAATGAAAGATATCCTCATCC
The DNA here is from genome assembly GCF_016533505.1 of Parapedobacter sp. ISTM3. Taxonomy (NCBI): domain Bacteria; kingdom Pseudomonadati; phylum Bacteroidota; class Sphingobacteriia; order Sphingobacteriales; family Sphingobacteriaceae; genus Parapedobacter; species Parapedobacter sp. ISTM3. The sequence goes on from NZ_JAENGN010000016.1 coordinate 30,574, forward strand.
ACGAACTTTTCCGGAAACGACTTAATGTAGGATTGATAGAAATAATCTACCCTGGTTGTACCGTGATGGGTACGGATAAAATCGATGATTACTTCGGGCAGCTGGTTTTTTCTGGCAAGCTCTACGCCTTTGGCGACGTGCGAGATAATAATCTGCGCACTTTGTTCGAACGAAAGACCGTCATGCGGATTGTGTCCTTTGGTTTGATTTTCGATAAAATACTGTGGATTGAACATTTTACCGATATCGTGGTACAGGGCACCGGCTCTTACTAATAAGGTATTGCCACCGATTTTATAAATGGCCGCCTCCGCAAGATTGGCCACTTGCATGGAATGCTGGAATGTGCCGGGGGCTTTATATGACAATTCGCGAAGCAATTTCGAGTTGCTGTTAGTAAGCTCCATTAAGGTGACATCTGAAATAATGCCAAACAAGCGCTCGAACGCATAAATAAGCGGATAAGCCAGCAGGGTGAGCAACACGCTGAACACAAAGGGCGCGATGTCCGACCAGTAAAGGTTGCCGAGTGACCCGTCGCGCATCAGTCCCATACCGATATAAGCGATCAAGTACGTGCCCAGTATGATGGCGGATGAAATCAGGAATTGCTCCCGTTTCACCAGTGTTTTGATGCTGTATATGGCTACCATACCCGCGGAAAACTGAAGAAACACAAATTCAAAACTGTTGGGCACAAAAAAGGCGGCTAGCAGGACCATAAGCAGGTGGATATTCAGCGCCAGACGCGTGTCAAACAGGATCCGTATAATGATGGGGACAATGCAGTAGGGGATGTAATAAAGACTCGGCAGCTTGATTTTAATGGCCCAAGACAAGACGAGCAGCATGCCGGTAATGACAATAAGGATAAGGAATATCAACCGGTTGTTGTGGTAAATATCCTTGCGAAAGAGGTAAATGAACACGAAGAGCAGCGAGACGACCAAGGCGACAATGAAAAACTGTCCTAGCATGACCAATGCGCGGTTGCCTCCGATGCGCGCTTCTTCTTCGTAAGCTTTCCGCAAAGACTCTATTTTTTGGTAGATTTCGTTGTTGACCGTGGTGCCATTAGCCACAATGAGTTCACCGCGTTGTACCATGCCCCTTGTCGTGGAAATGCTGGCCAATGCGTCTTCTTCCAGCCTTGCGGTCAGCGATTCGTTGAAGAGGTAATTGACGGAAATATAGCTGCCAATGACATCGATGAACCATTCTTTTTGTTTGATGGCCGTTCGGCCATTGATCGTTTTGCTGATATATTCCGCCGCGGTTTCGGTTGTAAATACAGCCGCAGTATTCATTTGTTTGGCTACATGATCGGTCAATAACGTAAAATTGTAATGTGTACGATCACCTTGGAATTTGTTGTTCAGCGCAATGACTCCCCGCCGGTAAATATCCGTCAGTAGCTTTTTGCCCGTTTGTTCATAGGTGGCGACGTCTATATTCAACGTATCCAAGCCAGCGGCCTGCCATTTTTCGGGTAGATCAGCCTCGAATTGGGCAATTTGCTGTTCAGCGATCTGGGTATTGTGGTCGTAAATGGGATATACCGATTTTAAAACATTTTCCCGTTCCTTCTCAAGCTCGGCCTGCGTTTTTAAAACGGCAAAGTTATAGGGAGATATCAGATCTTCGTGCATCCAGACTTTCCCTTTCTCAAACTCATACCTGAAGCGGGGCTGCTTAGGTAAAAATAAGGTAATCAACACAATACTGGATAATATCATCCCGTATTTGAGTATATAACCATACCGCCCGCCTTTATGAGCTGCTTGATATTTAATTTTTAGCCGTGCCACGATGCCGTATTTTTAATCTCAAACTTACTAAAATAATCCGTTATACGGAAGGAACGGAGGATTACCTGTGGCAAATGTAGCAAAACGCTTTTATTATGGGCGGACGAATAGCCTGTTTTTAACAGTATCATAAATAGCAATTAATGATAGCTTATTGTTTGTGTTGTAATTTTTCACCCTGAAATGGGCATGAGGCCATAAAGGGTAATTAATTACGGATGAAAACAAAAAGTCGCATCATGACAAAATCTAGTATTGAAATCACGGACAACGCATACCTCATCACCCTGGATAAATCAGAGTTTGAATATCCGTTGGTGCGTAAGCTGTTGAACAGATTGCTCAGTGGTAATCTTCATCAAGAAACAGGGCTTCCGAATGACGAAGATTTGACAGGTAAATATCCTGCAGAGCTCGGGGAGCGTTTCGACTTCCTTGCCGACAAATAATAACGGCGATCGCTTTGGCTGACAATGGCCGCAATTCGTTATCTTTGCCAAAAAAAGTCATGCCCAAGCGTAAACACCTTGTTGCCCCGTCCGTATTGTCCGCAGATTTTGCGCATTTATATGATGACATTGCAATGGTCAACCAAAGCGAAGCCGATTGGTTCCATATCGACATTATGGATGGCGTTTTTGTGCCCAACATTTCTTTTGGTTTTCCGGTGTTGGCTTCCATAGCCCACTACGCAAAAAAACCACTGGACGTACATTTGATGATTACCCATCCCGACCGTTACATTAAGCAATTCAAAGCTGCGGGAGCGGACAACATTACCGTGCATCTGGAGGCGTGTACCCACCTCAACCGAACGGTACATGCCATTAAAGAAATGGGATGTACCGCCGGCGTGGCTATTAATCCGAGCACGCCCGTGGCCCAGCTTCACGAAATTGTGGATGATGTAGATCTCGTGCTTATCATGTCGGTTAATCCCGGTTTCGGTGGGCAAAACTTCATTGAAGCGACCTATCGGAAGATTAGGGAATTGAGGGCATTGGCAGCAGGACGAAATGACGGGCTGCTCATCGAAATAGACGGCGGAGTAAACAACCACAATGCCCTGGCATTATTGAAGGCAGGGGCGGATGTGCTGGTGGCAGGCAACTTTATATTTGCTGCCAAAAACCCTATCCATACCATTGCCGAGCTCAAACGCATAACGCCGGATTTGATTTCGACGTAAAGGGCCCGTTGCCATACGTATCAACTTGTTTAGAATATTTCCAAATTAAACGGGCGATTGGCCAAACCTCGTTGTAACTTGTTTTTTTTGTAAATTCGCAACAATTTAAAAATAACGACACCTTATCGACCGTTATTTTGTCTTTTCTTTATAATTAATTACTAGTAATAGATGGCATTTGATATTGACATGATTAAAAAGGTCTACGCCCAGTACGCCGAGCGGATTGCTGCCGCCCGTAACGTGGTGAATAGGCCTTTGACACTTACAGAGAAGATTTTATATACTCACTTGTGGGACGGCAATGCTACCCAGGGGTATGAACGAGGAATTTCGTATGTAGATTTTGCGCCTGACCGGGTGGCCATGCAAGACGCTACTGCCCAGATGGCCCTGTTGCAATTCATGCAGGCAGGAAGGCCTCGGGTAGCCGTTCCCTCTACTGTTCATTGCGACCACCTTATCCGGGCAAAGGAAGGCGCCGAAAAGGACTTAGCCGTTGCGACCACGGAAAGTAAGGAGGTATTTGATTTTCTGGCGTCAGTGTCCAACAAATATGGCATCGGTTTTTGGAAGCCAGGTGCAGGGATTATCCACCAGGTGGTTCTGGAAAATTACGCTTTTCCGGGCGGCATGATGATCGGAACGGATTCGCACACGGTCAATGCGGGCGGGTTGGGCATGCTGGCCATTGGCGTTGGTGGGGCTGATGCCTGCGATGTGATGGCTGGTTTGCCTTGGGAGCTTAAATTTCCGAAATTAATCGGTGTCAAGCTAACCGGTAAGCTTAACGGTTGGACGGCGCCCAAGGATGTGATCTTGAAAGTAGCTGGTATCCTCACCGTGAAAGGTGGGACAGGCTGCATCGTTGAGTATTTTGGTGAAGGCGCACGGTCCATGTCCTGCACCGGCAAAGGAACCATCTGTAATATGGGCGCAGAGATAGGGGCGACAACCTCTACGTTCGGGTACGACGAGTCCATGGAGCGCTACCTGCGAGCCACCAATCGTGCGGATGTGGCCGACGCTGCAAACGCTATCAAAGAACACTTAACTGCGGACCCGGAGGTATATGCTGATCCGGAAGCTTACTTTGACCAAGTCATTGAAATTAATCTTTCTGAGCTTGAACCTCACTTGAACGGTCCCTTTACTCCGGATTTGGCTACGCCGGTCTCGAAAATGAAAGAGGAGGCCGCGAAGAACGGCTGGCCATTGAAGGTAGAATGGGGGTTGATCGGCTCCTGCACCAATTCATCGTATGAAGATTTATCCCGTGCAGCGTCTGTGGCGAAGCAAGCGGTAGAAAAAGGGCTGGCCAGGAAGGCTGAATTTGGTATCAACCCCGGCTCTGAACAGGTGCGTTATACAGCGGAACGGGATGGTTTGCTGGATACATTTACCGATTTGGATGCCACGATTTTCACCAACGCATGCGGCCCGTGTATTGGTATGTGGGCACGCGTGGGAGCTGAAAAAGCCGAAAAAAATACAATTGTTCATTCGTTTAACCGGAATTTTGCAAAACGGGCGGATGGCAACCCGAATACGTATGCGTTTGTGGCTTCTCCTGAGCTAGTCGCAGCCATTGCCATTTCTGGCGATTTGTCGTTCAATCCGATTACGGATACATTGATCAACGACAAAGGCGAGGCAGTGAAATTGGACCCCCCTGTTGGCGATGAGTTGCCGCAAAAGGGATTTGACGTGGAAGACCCGGGCTATCAAGCACCCGCGGAAGATGGTAGCCACGTTGTCGTGGCGGTATCGCCCACTTCTGATCGCCTGCAGTTACTCGATCCGTTTCCGGCGTGGGAGGGAACAGACCTTACGGGGCTGAAGTTGCTTATCAAAGCCAAAGGCAAGTGTACTACTGACCACATTTCCATGGCTGGGCCTTGGTTGAAATATCGTGGCCATTTGGATAACATCTCCAATAATTTACTTATCGGTGCCGTTAATTTCTTCAATGATAAAACGGATTACGTGAAAAACCAGTTGACGAATGAATACGGTCCGGTGCCTGCTACGCAACGGGACTATAAGGCGGCGGGAATCGGTTCCATCGTGGTGGGAGATGAGAATTATGGCGAAGGTTCGTCTCGCGAACATGCAGCGATGGAGCCCCGGCATTTGGGGGTCCGTGCGGTATTGGTCAAATCATTTGCCCGTATTCACGAGACCAATCTGAAAAAGCAAGGCATGTTGGCTTTGACATTTGCTGATAAGGATGACTACAATAAGATATTGGAGGATGATACCTTTGATATTGTGGGGCTTACTGAATTTGCGCCCAATAAGCCGCTTACATTGGTCATCCGCCATGCGGATGGCTCGGTAGACGAAATCAACGTCAACCACAGCTATAATGAGCAGCAGATTGGCTGGTTCAGGGCAGGAGGGGCGTTGAATATCATCCGCCAGACCCAAGCTTCTGCGTAATACGAATTAACTAACTAAACTAAACAAAAGCCGTTCCGGTGTGCCGGAATGGCTTTTATTTTTTATAGCCATTCGTTCAGCGAAAAGGTGTCCTTAAGCCGATATCCTTTTTCGGTAAGCTGTATTGTGCAACATTCGTTGACGGGGTCGTGCTCCAAGAACAATGCGTAGTCGTTGTCAACAGCTTCCTGCCAGTAGTGTTTTCGCTCTTCCATCGTGGTAAGCGGCCTGACGTCATAACTCATCACGTAGGGCAGGGGGATGTGTCCCGCCGACGGGAGAAGATCGGCCATGTAAAGCAATGTTTTTCCGTTGTAATTGATCTGTGGCAGCATCATCGCATCGGTATGGCCGTAAGCAAAGCGTACGGTAATGTTTTCGGTAAATTTCACGCCGTCTTCAACGGGTATGAAACGAAGCTGGCCACTTTCATAGATGGGGATAATGTTCTCTTGCAGGAAGGAAGGCTTTTCCCGGTGATTGGGGAACAGGGCCCAGTCCCAATGCTGTTCATTACTCCAGTAAGTGGCATTTTTGAAAGCAGGAACTAAATTCGCCTGTTCACGTATGATAGCGCCCCCTACATGGTCGAAATGGAGGTGGGTGATGAATACGTCGGTGATGTCATCCCTGTGGAATCCATGGGTGGCAAGTGAGCTGTCCAATGTGGCATCGCCATGGCGATAATAATGGCTGAAAAATTTATCTCCCTGTTTATTACCTATACCGGTATCCACCAAGATCAAGCGCGATTCGTCTTCAATAAGCAGCAGCCTTGTCGCCCAAGTACACATGTTTCGCTCGTCTGCTGGATTTGTCCGTTGCCATATTGACTTGGGTACTACGCCAAACATAGCTCCTCCGTCAAGCTTGAAAAATCCGGTATCAATCGTATATAGCCTCATCGTTTTTAATTCTTAATGTTATAATATAGCCTTGGTCAGTTGCTAAAGATAGCAAATGCATACTTAAAAGTAAAACGCCAATAAATATGCCGCATTATCGTCCTTGATTTTTTTCTTTTTGATAAAAATGGCTAAAACGTTAAACGGTATTGTGCGTCAGTTTGTTGTCTTAGTGTATAATTTACAATAAACTGATTTTCAGCGATTTTTTGTTTTATTTTACCAATTTTTAGTCTGACATTTGCTACGATTTGCGCTACAGAGGTAAATAAAATATGTAAATAAAACGCTATGAATGAGTATACAAAGTTGTTTTTTGACTTGAGTTATCTTTTTATTCAGGAAAACGTAAATGTACACTATCAGAAAAAAACGGCAGAACTGGTTGAACAGGCCGTTGCAAGAAGCGAGGGGAAACTTGCTGATTCCGGTGCGCTATGTGTCGATACCGGCCGTTTCACCGGTCGCACGCCGTTTGACAGGTTCATTGTCCGCGATGCGCAAACTGAAAATACGGTGTGGTGGGGCTCCAATAATCAGCCGCTGACCAGCGAGGCGTTCGAGCGGCTGTTTGAACAAATGGGGCGGTACTTTCGAGATAAGGATGTGTTCGTGCGTGATGCCATCGTCGGGGCCGATCCCGGCCATAGTATTGATGTGCGGGTGGTTACTGAAACGGCTTATCAGAGCATTTTTGCAAACAATCTATTTGTAAGGCCGGCCTCGCCAGATTCCAAAGTGCGCCCCGAATGGTCGGTGTTGGCGGCTCCGGGATATACCTGCGCCGAACCAGAGCAGCATGGATTGCATAACCCCAATTTTGTGGTCATCAACTTTACGTGGAAAGTGGTTTTGATCGCCGGCACAGGTTATACAGGAGAGATTAAGAAGAGCATGTTTTCAGTAATGAACTATATTTTGCCGCTCGAAAAACGGATACTCGCCATGCATTGTGCGGCCAATACGAATGATGACGGGCACACTGCGCTTTTCTTTGGCCTCTCAGGGACCGGGAAGACCACACTTTCTGCTGCTCACGACCGGTCGTTGATAGGAGACGATGAACACGGTTGGGACGAAAAAGGGATTTTTAATTTGGAAGGGGGGTGTTATGCCAAATGCATCGGGCTGAATGAAGATGATGAGCCGGAGATTTTCCGGGCGGTTCGCTTTGGTGCGCTAGTTGAAAATACTAATTTCATCCCCGGCACGCGCGTGCCTGACTACCGGGATGTCTCAAAAACGGAAAACACCAGGGCTGCTTATCCCATCCACCATGTGGCAGATAGTGTCCCAACCGGTATGGCACCGGCGCCGCGGGACATCTTCTTTCTCACGGCAGATGCCTTTGGCGTCATTCCCCCGGTATCATTGCTGACTACCACACAGGCGATGTATCATTTTATCTCCGGCTATACAGCTAAGGTTGGGGGTACAGAGGTAGGCGTTAAGGAGCCAAGGGCTGTATTTTCGGCATGTTTTGGAGAGGCTTTCTTACCGCTGCACCCTTCGCATTACGCCGAGCTGTTAAGGGATAGGTTGGCAGGCAGGAAAATTAATGTGTGGTTAATCAATACGGGATGGATTGCTGGCCCGTTCGGCGTTGGTCGTCGTATCAAACTGGAATATACACGGGCTATCGTGAGGGCAGCCCTGAACGGCGTGCTTAAGGAGTCTACGTTCCGGACCCACCCGGTATTTGGGCTGCATTATCCCGCCAGTTGCCCCGGTGTGCCGGATGCGGTGCTGGATCCGGTGCAGCTATGGCCTGACGAAAATGCGTATTACGGCCAAGCGAACCAGTTAGCTAAGCTTTTCATAGCGAACTTCAGGAAATTCGAAGATGCGGTAAGCGACGATGTGCTGGCCGCCGCCCCGACGGTACTTGCCGGCAACCCTTCGGTATAGGGCCCTCATCGATAGTGGGCTTTTTTTGATAAAATCACGCAAACGATTGCTTGTGGAAAAGCTATTGTTTTTACTGGGTGAATTTGCATATTGCGTGTCATTTTGAACGCATAAAGCCGATTCAGTTATCGCTATGAGCAATTTTAATCCACAGCAACTCGCTACGCTAGCAAAACAATTCATTATTGAAGGCGATGTGCTCAATGTGCTGCCGTTTGGTTCAGGACATATTAATGATACGTACCGTGTACATGTGCGTGGAACGGGAAGCGATTATTTGCTTCAGCGAATCAACCATCACGTCTTCGGTGATGTGCCGGCGCTGATGCAGAACATCATGCGGGTCACGCAGCATTTAAAACGGAAATATGACTCCTTTGGCGGTGATAATCTGCCCGTAGCGGATCGGGTATTGACGTTAATACCAACAGAAGCGGGGCTGACTTATCATCGAGATGAGGCAGGCAACTTTTGGCGGATGTTTATCCTGCTTGCCAACACACGAAGTTACGATATTGTAGAGACTCCGCTGCAAGCTAAGGAGGGGGGGCGTGCATTCGGGCAATTTCAACGGCTGTTATCCGATTTGGATGCTCACCTTATTCATGAAGTGTTGCCTGATTTCCATCACATTGGCAAGCGGTTAGCTAAACTGGACAGTGCCATCGCTGCTGATCGGGTAAACCGGGTATGCCGGGTAGCTGACGAAATAACGTTTATAAAACGCCGCGAAAACCGCATGCATACCCTATTAAATCTTGCAGCTGCCGGGAAGTTGCCCCTGCGTATCACGCACAACGACACGAAATTTAACAATGTTTTACTGGATGTTCATGATCGTGCACAATGCGTAATTGATTTGGATACCGTAATGCCGGGATATGTGGCCTACGATTTCGGCGATGCGATTCGCACCATCATCAACAGTGCAGCCGAAGATGAAGCCGATTTGCGTAAGATCACATTGAATATCCCGTTGTTCGAAGCCTATACCGCCGGTTATTTCGAAGAGGCGGATTCTTTTTTGACCGCGAGTGAAGTCAACTCGTTGATAGAGGGCATACTGCTGTTACCTTATATGCAGGCTGTGCGGTTCCTTACCGATTTTCTCGAAGGCGATCATTATTATAAGACGCATCACGCCGATCACAATTTGCAGCGTGCTAGGGCACAGCTCAAATTGGTTGAGCTGGTTGAAGCCCACGAACATGTGCTGCAGGACTGCATTCATCGGACAGCGGGACGTTATACGTAGCTGGGTTTGTAGCGAAGTCAATAGGAACACATATGAAAGGACTGGTCATACCTTTTCTGGATCGGGTAAACTACCATTCATCTACGGATGAGGTGTTGGCGGCTCTCGCCGGTTTGAGTGCCTTCAGGTTGGATGAAGTGGCTTGGTCGGATTATCCATATAAACCGTCGGTGTATGTCAAGATAGCCCATACAGCGGATAGCCTGTTGCTGGTATATCAGGTCAGCGAAAAACATGCCATCGCGAACCGCCGGAACACGAATGATCCTGTTTATAAGGATAGCTGTGTAGAGTTTTTCGTATCTTTCGACCATGTGCATTATTACAACATCGAGTTTAACTGCTTGGGAACAGGATTGATCGGGTATGGCCGCGAAGCCGAAAACGAGCGGTCTCTGTTGCCGAGGTCCCTTGTCGAACGTATACATACGGATAGTCACATCGTAACGAAACAAAAACATGGCGAAGACACCACATGGCGACTCGTGCTGAATGTGCCGTTTAGCGTATTTGATGCGCACAGCATCAAATCCCTGGCTGGCATGCAGTGTACAGGGAATTTTTATAAATGTGGCGATGAACTGCCCGTGCCGCATTTCGTTTCGTGGAACAGGATTAATCACCCCACACCCAACTTTCATGTGCCCGGATGTTTTGGCGAATTGTTTTTTCAATGACCGCTATGTCTGTCGCTCAGAACGGTATAGAGCATCTCATTGCTATGAAAAATATTTATCAGCGAAATAATTGGAAATTAAAATCATATTAGCTACTTTTGCACGCTCAATAACGCATATTAGTAACTCATAGATAAAATGAAGAAAGACTTGCATCCATCGAATTATAGGTTAGTGGTTTTCAAGGATATGTCAAATGACTATGCTTTCATCACGAAATCATGCATCGATACGAAAGAAACCATAAAATGGGAAGATGGCAATGAATATCCGTTGGTGAAACTTGAAATTTCGCACACTTCCCACCCTTATTATACCGGAAAAATGAAATTGGTCGACACTGCAGGACGTATCGACAAGTTCCGTAACCGTTACAACAAGAAATAAGGCAGGCATTAGATTAATGATATTGGTCCCGATATTTTATCGGGACTTTTTTATTTTAGCCGTTCTAAATGGAGACCTATGCATGTCGTTCTATTTAATCAGTCGGATAGGCGGGACGGGGATTTATCCATTGAAACGTTGGGCGGCCGATTTGTGTATCGGTATGACCCCTATTCTTCGGCTCAGGGGGGTATCGACGTTTATTCCGGGTTTTTCATGGAGTGGGGCCGGAGGGGTTCGCGACCTGTTGACTTGTCAAATTCTTAGGGGTCACGATGTTGGAGTATCAACGCGCGGATCGTACATTTGACGAACAGAAAGGTGTTGTGGCCAGGGGTTGCTAAATAATTTATTTAATCATTTATACATTAAAATCATGCGAAAGAAAATTGTAGCCGGAAACTGGAAAATGAACCTCGACTTTCAACAGGGGATAAGTCTGTTTTCCGAGATTGTCAATATGGCCAAGGATGAGGTGGTCGGCCAGCAGCAAGTAGTTGTTTGCAGTCCTTTTATCCATCTACATGGCATTGCGCAGCTGGCTAAGGGAACTTCCCGTGTAGCAATAGGTGCTCAAAATATCTATTTCGAAGAAAAAGGCGCCTATACCGGAGAAATATCGGCTACTCAGGTAAAGTCCGCAGGTGCTGAATACGTGATTTTAGGTCACTCAGAGCGCCGTGCGTACTTCAATGAAAGCGACGAACTACTTAGTAAAAAAGTAGATGCTGCTTTATCACATGGTTTAATTCCGATTTTTTGTATTGGCGAAACACAGGAAGAACGCGAAGCAGGCCGTTACTTTGATGTCATCCGTGGTCAATTGGAAAAAGGTGTCTTCCATCTTCCGAGCGAAGTGTTCAACAAGGTTGTACTCGCTTACGAGCCCGTGTGGGCTATCGGCACTGGGCTGACCGCAACGCCCGAGCAAGCGCAGGAAGTGCATGCATTTATCCGCCAACAAGTGGCCGGACAATACAATCAAAGCGTTGCCGACCAGTTGACAATCTTGTACGGGGGAAGCTGCAATCCGAAAAATGCACCGGAATTGTTCGCGCAAGCGGATATAGATGGTGGCCTTATCGGGGGCGCATCCTTGAAGTCCCGTGATTTTATTGATATCGTCAAGGTATTCAATAACTGAACGGAAAGGCGATTGTTTCATGAAATACAGCGCGATTATTTTCACCTGCAATGGTGGTGAAGATTGGCACCAGGATCTGCTGATTGATAGCTTGGCTCATATGGGATTCGATACCTTCGAGCCCCGAAATGATGGGTTTGCGGCGTATATTGCCTCTGAACAGCTTGATTTACAAGCTTTGGAGGCATTGTTGATAAACCAACCCATGGGATTTCAAGTAGATTATCAGGTGCATGAAATACCGTCGCAAAACTGGAACGCAGTCTGGGAGGGCAATTTCGAACCCGTTGTGGTAGCAAATCAATGTTATGTGCGGGCGACGTTCCATCAGCCACCAGTCGGGTACCCGTATGAAATCATTATCGACCCCAAGATGGCCTTTGGTACAGGGCATCATCAGACCACCGCTTTGATGATACAGTACATGCTGGAAACAGCGTTCGAAGGGAAGACGGTGCTGGATATGGGATGTGGTACAGGGATATTGGCGATATTGGCAGCGAAGCGTGGTGCATCCCGTGTTCTGGCGATTGATAATGACCCGGTGTGCGTAGCCAGCGTCGAAGAAAACAAAGTGCTGAATGGCGTCCCTGGTATCATTGCCTTATGCGGTTCGGTTGATTTAATGGCCGACCAACTTGTGGATGTCATATTGGCAAACATCAATCGTAATATTCTGTTGGATCAAATTGCGCAATATGCCCGCTCGTTGAAACCAGATGGGATGCTATATATGAGTGGGTTTTATGACGGCGATGATTTAGCACTGCTTAAAGCCGCCGGTCTCCAGCATCAGCTGATCTACGAGCGTCATAAGCAGCAGGATGGTTGGGTAGCAGCACGGTTTATTAAAAAAGAATAGTTATGCGTGTACACTTTATTGCTATTGGCGGTAGCATTATGCACAACTTGGCCATTGCACTGGCCAAAAAAGGGTATATGGTGAGTGGTTCTGACGACCACATCTATGAACCGTCGCGCACCAACCTGGCCAACGAAGGGTTGCTTCCCGAACCAGGGTGGGATCCGGCACATATTACGGCCGATATCGATGCCGTAGTATTGGGAATGCATGCAAAGGCTGACAATCCCGAATTATTGAAGGCGAAGGAGTTGGGTGTCCGTATTTATTCGTATCCGGAATTTATCTATGAGCAAACGATGGATAAAACGCGGGTCGTGATAGGGGGGAGCCACGGCAAAACGACCATCACCAGTATCATTATGCACGTGTTAAAATCCATCGGGCGGGATTTCGATTACCTGGTGGGCGCTAAACTCGATGAATTTGAGTACATGGTACGCCTCACCAAAGATGCGCCCCTGATGATTATCGAAGGTGATGAATACCTGGCCTCGCCCATTGATCAACGCCCGAAGTTCCATTTATACCGCCCCCATATTGCCTTGATCAGCGGCATCGCCTGGGATCATGTCAATGTATTTCCAACGTTTGAAAATTATGTGACCCAATTCAGGCTCTTCATTAAAAGTATCGAACCCAAAGGCACATTGGTCTATAATAAAGAAGACAAACGGCTTCAAGAACTTGTACTCGAGGACCAATCTAAGATCAACAAACATGGCTATCGCACCCCGGAATACACTATCAATAAAGGAATCACATATATGCATACCCACTTGGGCGATATCCCGCTGCAGGTTTTCGGCCGGCACAATTTATCTAATATCGCAGCGGCATTTACGGTTTGTGAGTGGTTAGGTGTTGAGCGCGAGGCATTTTATGAAGCAATAAAACAATTTAAAGGGGCTTCAAGGCGTTTAGAATACGTTGCCAGCAATAATGATAGTGTGGTTTACCAGGATTTTGCCCATACGCCCACCAAATTAAAAGCAAGTATACACGCCCTTAAAGAGCAATTTCCGGGCAAGGCATTGGTGGCTATTATTGAGTTGCATACATACAGCAGCCTTAATAAGGCATATTTGAATGAGTATATGGATACCATGCAGGAAGCAGAGTATCCGGCGGTATTCATCAATCAGGAAGGGTTGAAACAGAAAAATGCCGAGGCGATCTCGGAAGATGCGCTTAAGAAGGCGTTTAATCAACCCAATTTGATATATTTCAACAGTATTGATGGCATGAAACAGTATCTTGTGGAAATGGACCCGGCTGGAAAGAATTTATTGTTTATGAGTTCAGGAAATTACGGTGGTGTGAATCTTGTTAATTTTGCCGATAAATTTTTGTATAAATAAAAAATATTAATTACATTAGATTTCCAATTAAAGAAAGCATTAGATAGTCATTAAGTTTCAACAATCATCTTACCAATGAATGCATTAGGAAAAAAAATCAGATTATTACGACACCAAAAAGGGTGGAGCCAGGAAGATGTAGCCAAGCGATTGGATATATCGATACCGGCTTTCTCCAAAATCGAAACCGGCATCACGGACGTCAACTTATCCCGGCTAGACCAGATATCCAGATTGTTTGGCTTGTCTGTAGTACAACTGTTAGCTACAAACGACTCTGAAGAAGAGAAAAAATATATCTCAGAATTGGCGATCGCCAACAAAAAACTCCAGGAACGGGACGCGGAAGTAATCGAGCTGCAGAAAAAAGTGATTGAACTTTACGAACTATTGCATAAAAAAGCGGCAGAGTAGTTTTTTATTGCAAATTCTTTCAATAACCAAACACATCTACTATCATGACGCGGGTCATACATAGTAGATGTGATGAAGTAGTATGGATTCAAAATGGGCTTCAGTGCTGCTACTCCGGCAAACGAAGCAGCTTATCGAAGCCTACATTTGTGGTGTCAGGTAAGGGTTTACTTTCAATATGTGAGGGTGTTTTTTGTCAAAAATCATCGTCGTCATCGAAGTCATCGAACTCATCCAACGAGTCAAACTCATCCAACTCAAAATTATCCTCATCCTCAAAAAGATCGTCCGAATCGTCATCATCATCGGGCCCACCGTCAAAAGCGACCAAAACGTCATCCTCCATAATCGCTAAATCATTGTCGTGCATCATTGGCGTTTTCATAATCATCATTAAAAGATATTGTTGTTTTATTCAGGATAAAAATAGCAAGTTTTTGATTTTAAAACATTTTTTTTAAAAAAAATATCTCCCTCATCCTCATTCGCTTATCTCACCTATGGCGTTGTCTTCCTGGATGATTTCTTTGAGCTTTGGCAGGCCGGCTGTGTTGGTTATACCAAAGTGATCCATAAATAAATCGCTCGTGCCATATAGCAGAGGTTTGCCCAGCGAATCGGCTTTGCCAACTATCTTGATAAGTTCCTTTTCCAGCAGTCGTTGTATGGAATAGTCGCAGTTAACACCGCGGATCTGCTCGATTTCCAATTTGGTAATTGGTTGTCGGTAAGCGATAATGGCCAATGTTTCCAGTGCAGCTTGGCTGAGCTTTTTTTTTGCACGGTGCGTTTGGAGCTGGTTGACCGTTTGGTAATAATGCTGTTTGGTCAAAAATTGATACCCATTGTTTATGGTTTTCAGTTCAACCACATATTCCTCTTGGAGGTAACGGACCCGAATCGACTCCAATGCCGCTTCAATCATATGTTCTTCGATATCCGTACCTGTGGTTGACTCGAGGACTTGTTTAATTTCTGATATGCCGATGCCATATTCGGAAGCGTAAATAAGGGCCTCAATTTGTTGATTCAAGTTTTCCAAAATCCAATCCTTTGTGGGCGATTAATAATTGATAACTTGTTCTTCCATGGCCTCCGGCAATTCCCTGAATTCGTATTTCTGTGTGCGTAACTGCGGTTCGAACCCAGCTTCGCGGATAGCATCTTGAATGGATTTAGAAGTAAACCGATGGGGAGCGCCGGCTGCTGATACCACGTTTTCTTCTATCATGATGGACCCAAAGTCATTGGCTCCGGCATGTAGGCAAAGCTGAGCCACGCGTTTTCCGACGGTGAGCCACGAAGCTTGGATGTTCTTAATGTTGGGCAACATAATCCGGCTCAGCGCTATCATACGGATGTATTCTTCGCCGGTGACATTGTTGCGGATGCCACGAAGGCGCTTAAGCAGCGTGCCATCATCCTGAAATGGCCACGGAATGAAAGCGATGAAACCATAAGCCCCTGCGGGGCGCTCTTCCTGTACTTGCCTGATCCAGACTAAATGCTCAAACCGCTCGGTGAGCGTTTCAACATGCCCAAACATCATGGTCGCCGATGTGGGCAGGTTAATCTGATGGGCAGCACGCATCACATCCAACCATTCCTGGCCGCCACATTTACCTTTTGATATAAGCCGTCTTACCCGGTCATGTAGGATTTCCGCACCGGCTCCCGGCAACGAATCGAGGCCGGCATCCTTCAGCGCACGGAGTACATCGATATGGCTCATGCCCTCCAGCTTGGCAATGTGCGCCACCTCGGGAGGCCCGAGCGAATGCAGCTTCAGTGTCGGGTACAACGATTTCAATTCCCGAAAGAGATTGGTATAGAATGCCAGTCCCAAATCGGGGTGGTGCCCCCCCTGTAAGAGTAGTTGATCGCCACCATAGCGGAATGTCTCTTCGATTTTCCGCTTATAAGTCTCGATGTCGGTGATGTAGCTGTCTTCATGCCCCGGCCTGCGGAAAAAATTACAGAACTTGCAGTTGGCAATGCATACGTTGGTGGTGTTGACATTACGGTCGATTTGCCAGGTCACTTTGCCGTGAGGAACTTGTATTTTTCGTAACTCGTTTGCTACGTACGATAAGTCGGCTATCGTGGCATTGTTGTACAAATGGATTCCTTCGTCAATGGAGAGAAACTCGAATTCCAACGCCCGGCTTAGCAATTTGTCAACATTCATGAACGCAAAGATACGCAGTTTTTGATAAACGCAACAGCTTTTTGAAACGCGTTGAATTTTATTCGACTGGAACCAATTTTAGCAGCATACCAGGCCCCTCAGTGAGCACCGTGATAAAGCCATCCGTATCTTGCGCGATATGGCGTACGCGCCCGATACCGGCAAGTAGTCGCTCCTCATGCTTGTAGATGCCATTGGTCACTTCAATACGTGCGATGTGCGTTTGCGCCAATGCTCCGGAAAATAGGTTGCCCTGCCAGTCCGCATAACGGTTGCCGGTGTAATACAATAATCCACAGGTGGCAATGGACGGCGTCCAATAATGGATAGGTTGTTCCATGCCTTCTTTGGTTGTCAATTCTGAAATGATTGCGCCACTGTAATCGATACCGTAGGTAATTATCGGCCAGCCGTAGTTCTTGCCTTTTTCGATGATGTTGAGTTCATCACCGCCGCGGGGACCATGCTCAGTTGCATAGAGAATACGGTTTACAGGGTCGTAGGCCATGCCCTGTATGTTGCGGTGTCCATACGACCAAATACTCGGCTTGGCCGCCGGATGATCTATGAACGGGTTGTCGCTCGGTATCCGGCCGTCGTCATGCAGCCGGTGTATCTTGCCCATATCGTTGGTGAGGTCCTGTGCATTTGCTTTGATGCCCCGTTCGCCCGTGCTGAAGTACAGATAGCCGGCCTCGTCAAATACAATGCGGCTTCCGAAGTGTACACCGGATGTTGATAGGGGGGTGGTTTGATACAGTGCTTCAAAGTCGATAATTTCGTTGCCTGTCAATCGGAAGCGGGCTAGTGTTGTACTGCCCCCTTCCTTTCCAGGCCGGGCATAGGTTACATATATCCATCCATTTTTAGCATAATACGGATGGAGCTGGATGTCCATCAGTCCGCCTTGCCCACGTTCGTAGACTTCCGGGAATCCCTTGAGTTTTTCTGTC
Source organism: Parapedobacter sp. ISTM3 (assembly GCF_016533505.1). NCBI lineage: Bacteria > Pseudomonadati > Bacteroidota > Sphingobacteriia > Sphingobacteriales > Sphingobacteriaceae > Parapedobacter > Parapedobacter sp. ISTM3. The sequence continues at coordinate 48,067 of NZ_JAENGN010000016.1, forward strand.
TTGCCAGGATCGTTTCCCAGCGCGAGTATTTCGCCCTTCCGTTCGGTAACGAGTACGCGACCATCCGGCAGCCACACCATTCCCCATGGATTCTCAAGTCCTGTGCGAAGTGTATCAATGCGGAAGCTTGCTTTCTCAGACGTTATCAGGCGATCCGCAGTAACTTGTTGGTCGCTTTGTTGCCCATCGCCGGCACATGCCGGACACAGTACAGCTATAGCAGCTATATATAATAGCCATGGCGTTTTCATGCTTTATGTTTGTGGTTGTCTATCAGTCAAAGATAGGAATATCTGTCGTTTTGATCGGACTATCGTCGAATGAAAGTTATCGCTTATTTTCGTGAATATTTAATGCCCCCTTGCAAATTTGTAATCAAAATGTTAAGTTTGTATAACCAATTGTACAAGAGCCTTGTTGAACAAACCAAACATTGAAACGGACGCTGAATTGCTGGAACGCATAAGCAAAGACGACCAAGTGGCTTTCAAAGCGCTGTATAAGCGGTATTGGAAAAAATGTTATATGTTGGTTTTGAGGCGCTCGGGAGATACAACATTGGCAGAGGATTTGACGCAAAGCATTTTTGTTTCGTTGTGGGAAAAGCGCCGGTCTTCGATGGTCAGAAATGTGGGTGCCTATTTGGCAGCTGCCGTACGTTTTCAGTTTATCTCGTACCTGAAATCCCAATTCCATGAAGATACCTATGTGCATCATTTGCAGCGCGAACAAAGTGATTTGCAAAATCCGGTGGAGGTCTCTATGCGAATAAAGGAATTGAATGAGGCAATAGACAAGGGGGTAGCCATGATGCCGCCCAAAACGAAAACCGTCTATACGCTCAGCCGCACCGAGCATTATTCCGTGAAGGAGATAGCGCGCAAACTAAACCTGTCTGAAAAAGCGGTGGAATACCATATCACGCAATCTCTCAAGATGATGCGTTTGGCATTGAAGGACTTTCTTCCCATTGCCTTATTTTTTCGGGAAATTTTTTAAAATAGTTTTAGGGATTTCGCCGTTTTGATAGACACCCTATATACCTATAGGTATTTATCAATGAGTAGGGAAAACTTTCACCGTTTATTGCAGCGCTACCTTGATGGGCAATGTACGCCTGCTGAACAACAGTTGGTGCATCACTGGTATGATATGCTGGATGAACACCAAGAAATCAATCCGGAAAACCTGGATGCCATCGAAGATGCCATTTGGCGTAAAATACACCAGCAGATGAATGCCGGTTTGCCGGAAAATAAGGCAACGGTGCGTCCGTCAACCTTCTCATCAAAGCGGCTGCGCTTATGGTTGGCCGCCGCTGCTGCAGTGGTGTTTCTCATCGGGGCTGGTATATTCATATACTTAAGGATTATTTGTTATCCGGTTAGCCCTTCGTTTGCAACCGATCCCATGCCGGATGGGCAGGTAATCACGGTGAAGAACGACACCGAATACCATATGAATATCATTCTACCCGATGAGTCGTTGGTTGAACTTTACCCGGGGGCGTTGCTCGAATACCCGAAACGCTTTAAAGAAAAAAACAGGGAAGTCCGATTGGCTGGCGACGCATTTTTTGCTGTGGCTGCTAATTCGGAAAACCCATTTTGGGTTTTTCACGAAGGGATGATCACAAAAGTGCTGGGGACCAAGTTTAAAATCAAGGCTCCTAAAGGAAATGCCAACGGCGAAGTGATTGTTTATTCAGGTAAAGTAGACGTATTTTATAATCAAGGTAGCCGCAACTTGGTAAAACGAATCCTTGCTGCTCCGGAGAAAGCATCCATCACCACTAATCAGCGTGCGGTACTGCAATCCAAAACCATCGAAGAAACCGTCATGGAAAACCCTTTGCCGGTTCGCGAACAGGTGGATGCTATCCGAAATGAAACGTTTAAAGACATTCCGATGACGACGTTGGCAAAAACACTTAGCGACCTTTATGCACTGGACATCGTGGCAGACAGTAGCTTGGCAGGAATCACCTTTACAGGGGATATCAGTGGTATCGGGCTTTTCAAGCAACTCGATATCATCTGTATGGTCACCGATACGCAGTATGAGACCCAAGGCACCACGGTTTTTTTGAGAAACAAACATTGACCCAATAAACACAAATTTTATCCCAAACACACTAATTGTAAACGATATGAAAGACGATAAGACTTAACTCATTAACTAATTACCGGCAATAAAGAAGTATTGCTGCCTTATTGTACCAAACTTGTTGTTCGTAGTGCGCTTGGCATCACCAAAGTGCTGAGTGCTGTTTTTTGACCATTCCCACCGACAGATGGTGGGGCAAGGGGTACTTACGCCCATTAAACAAACACAATTATGAAAAAACCAGAGACATAGCCTTAAAAAAAACCGGCAATATGGGGGTATTGCCGGCTACATCCGGAAGTGATGTTTTCCGGAAATTTTACAGTTCAAGAAATCTGTTTAACGAACCATAATTTTTCAAAAGTATGAAAAAAGAACGAATTGTTGCTTTAACCAAGATAGCGATGAGACTAACCTTTTTATATGCCCTCACTACATTGACTGTGGCATTTTCCACCCATGCTAAGGAGGCTGATGCACAGGGTGTTTTAGATAAAAGGATCGCATTTTCTGCCAAGCGTATTACCATCAAAGAAGTGATAGCAGCCTTAGAGGAGCAATCGGAAGTACATTTTATCTACAGCTCATCTGCTATCAAGGCTGATCGAAGGATTAAAGTGCCGACCATTCAGGGGGCGTTGTCCGACGTGCTTGAAGGGGTATTTAAACCTGTAGGAATTACGTATAAAGTAGCGCATGATAAAGTGCTGCTGTTCAGTATGGTCCAAGATTTTACGATTACCGGAACGGTAGTCGATGCCCAGGACAATGCACCCATAGTGGGCGCTGCCGTTAAGGTAAAAGGGACAACCAGAGGTACCAGTACCAATGATAACGGCCAGTTTTCGCTGGTTGTCAATCCTGGCGAATTGGTTGAGATAAGCTATATTGGCTTTGCCGCGCAGGAATTTACGGTAGACAAGGACAAACAAGTTTATAGCATCAGTTTGCGTCCATCACTTAGTACCTTGGACGAGGTGGTTGTCACCGGCTATTCCGCACAGCGTGTAAAAGATGTGACAGGCTCCGTGGCCGTTGTTGATGTCAATCAACTCAAGGCACAGCCGGTAGCCAGCCCTGTTGAGGCCTTGCAGGGAAAAGCCACGGGAGTCCAAATCATCAGTGACGGTGCACCGGGGGCTACTCCGCAAATCCGTATCCGTGGCTTTAGTACCATCAATAACAACGATCCGCTCTATGTCATCGACGGCGTACCTTACGAAGGAAAGCTGAGTTGGCTCAATCAGAACGACATTGAAAGTATGCAGGTACTGAAGGATGCCTCTGCCGCTTCTATCTATGGAGCGCGTGCAAATAACGGTGTGGTCATTATTACCACCAGGAAAGGGGCCAAAGGAGCACCGCAAATTTCGTTGGATATGTACTACGGTACACAGAATCCCCGGCGGGAGGCTTTCCCCGAAATGATGAACCCGACACAGTATGCCAATTATCTGTGGCAGTCCTTTGAAAACAATCCTAATTTTACGCCGGGCACTTCGGAGACTACCGGTAACAATTACAGGCTGGTAGACGGCGTTATCCAACTGCCAGAATATCTGGTAGCCGGGGCAGCCACTGGCCATAACGTAACGGCGGCCGATGCAGATCTGGCAAATTACAACTACAGCCGCGACCCGGGTACGTTCTATCAAATCACACGAGCCAATCATGCAGGTACTAATTGGTTTGAAGAAATGACACGCAATGCACCAATACAAAGTTATCAATTGAATGTGAGCGGGGGTGGGGAGGCCGCCAGTTATTCGATCTCCGGTGGGTACATGGAGCAGCAAGGTATCGTCAAGCACACGAATTTTGAGCGATTCAATGTGCGTTCGAATACCACTTTTTCGGCATTAAATGAACGGGTGCGTTTCGGCGAGAATCTGCAATACAGCTACGAGGAGTTTTTCGGTGTAGGCGTGAATCCTAACGTGGCGGGAGATTACCAGGGTGAAGGCAGCGCATTGGGATTTGCATACCGTATCCCGACCATCATACCGGTTTATGATGAGATGGGCAACTTCGCAGGTAGCCGGGGCGATAAGCTTGGCAATGCGCAGAATCCGGTAGCCATGTTGTACCGCGCCAAAGACAATAAACGCCGCCGGAATTTCTTCTTCGGCAATGTGTTTACCGAAGTGGATGTAGTGACCGGCCTGACCGCACGTACCAGTTTCGGATTGCGGTATGAAAACTACAACGGAATGAATATCGGGTATCCTAATTTGGAGTTCTCAGAAGGCAGCAATGCCAATAACCTAGATGAATGGCAAGGCTTCTCGATGGATTGGACTTGGACGAATACGCTCACTTATAAACGGACGTTGGGCGGCCTACATGATCTGACGGTGATGGCTGGTACGGAGGCCATTCGTTCAAATGCACGCGAGCTGGGGGGCGCCAGAAACGACTTCTTTTTGTTGGGCAACCTGGATTTTTATTACCTCTCGCGGGGAGCCAGCAATATCAGTAACAGAAGTTCGGGCAGTATTTGGTCCATGTTTTCCATTTTCGGTCGGGCAGATTATTCGTTTAATAACCGCTACCTGCTCAGCGCCACAGTTCGGCGGGACGGATCTTCAAACTTCGGCCCCGAAAATAAATACGGTGTGTTTCCAGCGGCCAGTGTGGCATGGCGTGTTTCCGAGGAAACATTTCTCAATGATGCCGAATGGTTAACCGATTTGAAGCTGAGGGCTGGCTATGGCGTAACCGGCAACCAGCGCATTCCGGGATTCCAGTATCTACGCCGCTACGAGGTCTCTATCCCGTCGGCGTCTTACCCGATGGAGGGAAGTGGGCTGACGACCGGGGTATGGCAGAATGCGTATGACAATCCTGCCGTCAAATGGGAGCAGGTAAACTCGTTGAATCTCGGTGTGGATTTTACGCTGTTTGACGGTCAGTTCGACGGTGTGTTTGACTGGTATACCCGTAAAACGACGGACATGCTGTATCCGGTGCCACTCCCTGCGGCAGCAGGGGGTATGGGCAGTTCGCCATTCATCAATATTGGCGATATGGAAAACCGGGGCGTTGAATTGTCTTTAAATTACCACCATGGCCAGCGAGACAACCGTCCTTTCCAATTTGATGTGGGCATCAATTTTACTAAGTATACCAATAAGGTTGTGTCCCTGGCGCCCTCGGTTACGGAGCAACTGTATGGCAATTACCGCAGCTTGCAAACGACAATCCTTCGGCCTGGTGCGCCTTTCGGGTCGTTCTTTGGCTACCGGTTAGCTGGGATTTATCAAAGTGCTGAAGATATCGCCAACAGTCCATCGTATGACGGCGCGCGGGTAGGAGGCCCCAAATACGCTGATCTTTCCGGTCCGGATGGCACACCGGACGGTGTCATCAGCCCCTTTGATCGTACCATTATTGGCAACCCCCATCCGGATTTTTTGTACTCGCTGAGTTTAGGCGCCCGGTACAAGAATTTTGATATCAACATGTTTTTCAATGGTTCACAGGGCAATGATCTGTATGAAGCTACCCGATATTTTACGGATTTCAGCACGTTTGACGGCTCGGCCAGCGTACGCATGCTGGACACCTGGAGTCCATCAAATCCTACAGGTACGGTCCATTCGCCATACCGTGGTGCTTCCGACTTCGAGCTGGCCTCATCCAGCTATTATGTGCAGGATGGCAGCTTCTTCAGGATGAAAAACCTGCAGATCGGATATAACTTCCCTGGGGGGAGCCTGTTCCAAGGAAAAGTCAGGAACTTACGGGTGTATGTAAGTGGCACCAACCTGTTTACCATCACCAAGTATACCGGATTGGATCCCGAGGTGAGCCAAACTAACAGTACTTTTTCGGCACTCGGTGTTGATTTCGGGATATATCCGGTCGGTAGGCAGTATCTATTGGGTCTTAGTGTAGGGTTTTAACATGTTAAGGAGCGAACAAATGAAAAAGTTGAAAAATAATATCATCTGTCTTACATTAGTTGGTGTATTTACCGCTTGCAGCGGTGATTTTTTGGAACGTGTGCCACAGGGCGAACTGATTACCGCTCAATTGGAAAACCCGGAAGGGGTAGAGGCGACCTTAGTGGGGGCTTATGCATTGTTGAATGGCAACGTGAATGGAACGTGGGGAAACTATGCGTCAGCCCCGAGCCAATGGCTGTTTGGTGAAGTAGCGGCAGATAATGCCCACAAAGGCAGCAACAATGGCGATCAGCCGAATATGAATCAAATTGAATCGCACCAGGCTATCAGTACCAATGACAACCTGGCGGTGATGTGGAGCCGGTGTTATGAAGGTATCGCACGGTGCAATAATACGCTGCGTCTGCTGAATGCGGTACAGGCCGGTTCAGGGGAGCGGCTTAGCGATAGCCGGGCTACCGAAATTACTGCTGAAGCGCGGATGCTTCGGGCCCATTATTATTTTTTCTTGAAGCGGGTTTTTCGCAACGTACCCTATGTGGATGAAAATACGGCGACAGCCGACGCGGTGACCATTCCTAACAATACGGATGTATACCCACAAATCGAGGCAGACCTCCGTTTTGCTGTAGACAATTTGCCGCCTGATAAACCGCTTGGCGAGATAGGTCGTGTCGATCGGATAGCGGCACAGGCTTATCTCGGCAAAGTGCTGCTATACCTGGGGCGGCATAGCGAAGCGCTACCCTTATTTGAAGCTGTGATGGATGCTAGGCCTGATATCACCACCTTGCCTTTTACAGACAACTTTGATGTCACCCGAGAAAACGGTCCGGAATCGATATTTGCTGTACAGCACGCCATCAACCCCGATGGAAGCGGTGACAATGCTAATGTGGGCGACATGCTTGGAGGCTTTTATGGCAATGCACCGGTCAATTGCTGTGGTTTTTTTCAGCCTACATTTGATTTGGTTAATGCTTTCCGTGTAAACGCAGCAGGCCTTCCAATGCTGGACGGAAGTTACCGTACCAATGCCTATACCTCGGATTTCGGGCTTACCGGCAATGCCAAAACGAATTATGCAGTGGATCGGACAATCGCTTTCGATCCTCGGTTGGATTATACCGTTGGCCGTCGTGGTGTTCCCTTCCGGGATTGGGGCATTATGCCGGGAGACAGCTGGATCAGGGACCCGGCCTATGCAGGACCGTTCGTCGGCGCCAAGCACATGATTGAGCAGTCGCAATTCTCTACGCATGCCGTGCAAGGCACCCTGCAGATTACCGGGCTCAATGTCAATCTTATCCGCTTGGCTGATGTGTACCTGATGGCCGCTGAATGCCAGGTGGAGGCCGGTAATCTCGGAGAAGCGTTGGCGTTGGTTAACGCTATCCGTGAGCGCGCAGCACAGTTGCCGGGCAAGCAAGTGAATGGAGCGCCGGCGGCAGCCTACAACGTGCAGCCTTACCCGTCGTTTCCCAATGCCGACTACGCACGTGATGCCATACGTTTCGAACGGAGACTTGAACTGGCGCTGGAGGGGCACCGTTTCTTCGATTTGGTACGTTGGGGCATTGCCAAAGAAGTGTTGGAAAGCTATTCGGCGTTTGAAGGACAGTTGCTATCGGCCTACCGCGGTTTGGTTTTCCAACCCCGGAATGAGTATTTCCCAATTCCGCAGGAGCAGATAGACCGAAGCCAGGGCGCATTGGTACAACACGACGAATATTGATGACTTATGATATCACGGAAAAGATTTATTCGTAACATAGGCGCTGGGATTGCCGCAACGGTGGCATCCCCAGCCATATTGCCGTTGTTTTCCTGCGACGGGCAGGAGTCCAAAGCGGAAGAAGGCGGTAACGGGTTATTCTTTAAGATTTCATTGGCAGAGTGGTCTTTGAACCGGTTGATTTTTGGCGGGCAGTTAGACCACCTGGATTTCCCGTCGTATGCTAAGGAAAAATTCGGGATAAGTGCCGTGGAATATGTCAATCAGTTTTTTAAGGATAAGGCGGAGGATCAGGCATACCTCAAAGAGATGAAGCGGAGGTGTGACGATCAAGGTATTACAAGCGTGCTTATTATGTGTGACTTAGAGGGCGATTTGGGGGATGCGGATGCCATTAGTCGCAAACAAGCCGTCGAAAACCACTACAAATGGGTGGAAGCCGCTCAGTTTCTGGGGTGCCACGCTATCCGTGTGAATGCCGCAGGAAGGGGGACAGCCGCCGAAGTCGCCCAACGTGTCACGGAGAGCCTCCGGCAACTGGCTTCGTTTGCGCAGGATTATGGCATTTCCGTCATCGTAGAAAACCACGGTGTTTACTCTTCCGATGGGATATGGCTGAGCAAAGTGATGCAGGATGTGGCGTTGCCCAATTGCGGCACCTTGCCGGATATCGGCAACTTCTGTATCCGCCGGAGTGAGCCGTCGGAGCAAACCATCGAGGCCTACCTGGCTGCCGAATGCTTAGAAGAATATGATCGTTATAAAGGCACCGAAGAATTGTTGCCCTTTGCAAAAGGCGTGAGCGCGAAGACATACGATTTTGACAAACAGGGAAATGAAAGCAGCATCGACTATAAGCGGATCCTAAAGCTCATGCGTGATGCCAGATTTAGTGGATATGTGGGCATTGAATATGAAGGGCATAACCTTCCGGCCGATGAGGGCATTGCAAAAACCAAAGCCATGCTTGAGCGGTTGGGGCAGGAGATGGCATAGGCCAATTGAAGATTAACTATTAATACAAACACGCAGATGGGGGTGCCTGAGGCGTAATGGCTGTTCAGCCCCCCTTTTTATTGGAGGGTTCCCCCGAACCTAACTATTTCCTATCTTAGCCCTTTCAATGACATCATGGTTACATCTAAAAATCACAAACCCACTATACGGGCGTGGGCTATGTTTGACTGGGCAAATTCTGCATATAATTTGGTCATCACTTCCACGATTTTCCCGGCATACTACACGGCCATCACTTATACGGAAGCACACGGAGATCGGGTTGAATTCTTTGGATTTCAGGTGGTTAATACTGCATTGTCAAATTTTGCCCTGTCGTTTGCGTACTTGTTCATGGCGGTGATTTTGCCGATATTATCATCGGTAGCTGACTTCAAAGGCAATAGAAAGATGTTTATGATGGCATTTACTTACCTGGGAGGGGTTGCCTGTATGGGACTATTTTTTTTCAAGCTCGAAACACTTGAATGGGGGATAGTCTGCTTCACATTAGCCGCCATGGGATATGTAGGGGGCGTCTTGTTTAATAATTCATACTTGCCACAGATAGCTACAGCAGATCAGCAGGATCGCGTGAGTGCACAGGGATTCGCTTACGGTTATGTAGGATGCGTCGCCATACAGATTATTTGTTTCGTTTTTATCCTTAAGCCGGAGTGGTTTGGAATTACTGATCCCAGTTTCGCACCCAGGTTGTCGTTTTTGTTGGTCGGCGTGTGGTGGATAGGTTTTGCTCAAATACCGTTTGTAAAATTGCCGACAGACGCGCGTAATGGGCAGCGTGTCACCAGCCAGGTGTTGCGCAAAGGGTTTGCTGAGTTACAGGATGTATGGAAGCGGGTCAATGAAATTCCTCAGATCAAACGATTCTTGCCGGCCTTTTTCTTCTACGCGATGGGCGTACAGACGGTCATGATTGTGGCAGCTGCATTCGGCGAAAAGGTTCTTCACCTTGGGGCACCCAAACTTATTGCGACCATCCTGATTATTCAGCTCGTCGCAATAGGCGGTGCTTACCTGATGTCGTTATTGGCCCGTTATATCGGGAATGTGCGTGTATTGATGTTGGTCGTCTGCGTTTGGATAGGGATATGTGTTGCCGCTTATTATATCGATAGCGAAACGCAATTTTATATATTGGCCGCGTTAGTAGGTTTAGTGATGGGCGGTATTCAATCGCTTTCACGCTCTACGTATTCCAAGCTGTTGCCTGCAGGCGAAGCGGATACGGCGTCGTTCTTCAGTTTTTATGAGGTGACCGAGAAAATAGGCATCGTAATTGGTTTGTTTTCGTTTGCGCTTATCGAGCAACTGACGCGTAATATCCGTTATTCAGCGTTGTCGCTAAGCCTGTTTTTCGTAATGGGGTTGATTTTATTGTTTAGGATGTTGATATTGAAAAAGCCGCTTGAAAATGATCGTTGAATTGTTCATCCCCTGTTTTATTGATCAGTTGTTTCCCGAGACTGCGTTCAATACTATAAAGGTATTGGAGAAAGCGGGATGCCGGGTAACGTACAATCCGGAGCAAACCTGCTGTGGCCAGCCTGCATACAATGCGGGTTTCTGGGACGAGGCAAAGCAGATAGGCCAAAAATTTTTACATGATTTTTCTCCTGATCGGGTTATTGTGTCGCCGTCAGCATCGTGCACCGGTATGATTAAAAACGCATACAATGATTTGTTTACCAATACGATGGTACACAACCGCTGCAGAGCTATCCAGGGAAACATCCATGAGCTGTCGGATTTTCTTGTAAATATCCTTAAAAAGGACTATTTTGGAGCCGAATTGGAAGGACGTGCGGTATACCATGATTCCTGTTCGGCGCTGCGCGAATGCCGCATCAAAGATGAACCACGGCACTTACTGAGCAGGGTTGATGGCTTGGAATTGGTCGAGATGAAAGATACCGATGTGTGTTGTGGTTTCGGCGGTACGTTTGCGGTAAAGTTTGAAGCGATATCCAGCGCCATGGCCGAGCAAAAGGTACACCATGCGTTGGAGATGGAGGCGGATTTTATCATATCCACGGATTCGTCGTGTTTATTACACCTCCAGGGGTATATAGACAAACACAAATTGCCTATCAGGACCATGCATCTGGCCGATGTGTTGGCTCATGGCTGGGGAAATATCTGATAGGACAATGTTTACAAAACCTAATTTATAGATTATAATATATGACGAACAGACGAGCATTTTTAAAACACCTTGGTATCGGTGCGTTGAGCGTTTCCGTGTTACCATCGATGGCTTTACCTATGAATTTTGCGCGAAACAGAAAGCCGTTCTTTGAAATCTCGCTGGCGGAATGGTCGCTGCACCGGACGCTTTTTGCGAAGAAATTAGACAACCTTGACTTTCCTGAGACGGCGGCGAAAACCTTTGGTATTCATGCTGTAGAATATGTCAACCAATTCTTTAAAGATAAAGCAAACGACAAAGCATATCTAAGCGATCTATTGCAGCGCGCAAAGGATCATGGTGTAAAAAATGTGCTGATTATGGTAGATGGCGAAGGCGCTTTGGGGGCACCTGATGACAAAGAGCGTTTACAGGCTGTGGAAAACCACTTTAAATGGGTAGAGGCCGCTAAATTCCTGGGGTGCCATGCCATCCGTGTAAATGCAGCGGGGAAAGGTACTTCAGATGAAGTAAAAACTGCGGCTATCGATGGGTTGGGCCGGTTAAGTGAATTCGCCGCACCACATGGCATTAGCGTCATTGTGGAAAACCATGGCGGCATATCCTCCCATGGTGATTGGTTGAGTGCCGTGTTGCAGGAAGTCGGCAAAGAAAACTGTGGAAGTTTACCCGATTTCGGGAACTTCTACGAATACGATCGGTATCAAGGCGTACAGGATCTTATGCCTTTCGCTAAAGGAGTGAGTGCAAAAGCTCTTACCTTTGATAAACAAGGTAATGAGGCCAACATTGATTACCGGAAAATGCTTCAAATTGTTAAGGACGCCGGCTATCAAGGATACATTGGTATCGAGTATGAGGGCAAGGAGTTGAGTGAGGAGGAAGGGATAAAAGCTACCAAGCGACTATTGGAGCGTGTGGGGGAGGCCTTAAGCTAAGCCCTTGCCCGCGGTCGACCGTACGTTCGCTTCCGGAGATAATGCTGTAGAAGCCCGACCAAAAGCAACAGCGCAGGGGGCAGCGCTACGTTGAACAATTGCCAGAGAACATAGTGTGTCTTGACCTTGATTTGATCGAGCAAACGAAGTTTAACCTCTTTTTCTCGCAATGTGATGATTCCTATGTCGTCGGTAAGGTAGTCGATGGCATTCAAAAGCAGCGACTTGTTGCCGAACTGTTGTTCGGTATACCTGTCCCAACCAAGCGGGTAGGGCGATCCGTCCGTAGGATTGACCTGCCCTTTGAAGACGTCGCCATCGGCAATAACGATCATCTTAGCTTTTTTTCCCCTTCGGGGTAAGGTAATAGCCGGATCGATCCCTGCAGGTACCGGCCGGTCGGCAAACACTGAGGGGAATTCGCCTTCCAGCAAGGCCGCTACTGGATAAGGTTGCTGTTTGAATTTGGCGGGGTCGGGCGTTTCTTCCACAAGCTGCAGAGAGATGGTCGCTGGCACGTTTAGTAATCGTGAGAACGGTGATGATTGCAGGATTACCGTTTTGTGGACGCCCGGAATAGCAATGGTATCCAATGTGCCCGCAAATTCACTGCGGATTCCGTTGAGGTTTTTTAACACCGGATGTGGTGTGTTGGGTACAAAAATGGGATAGAATAGCCAAGGGGCTAGTTCGATTTGAGCCTGGCTGCCTACCTTTCCTACGGTCAAGGGAATTTGTGCACAATTCATGTCGGCAACGAGGTTGTAGTTGAACCGTACGCCATAGGTAAACAAGAGGTCATCCAGATTAAGGGAGCGCGCCACTACGGTCTGCTCACCGGTGGTGCGCAGACTGTCCAATTCGGCGTCGAGCTGGTCAATGGCCCACAGTACGTTGCCTCCGTTCATCACGAAATGGTTGATTTTAAACTTTTCCGTTTCGGAGAATCTTTGGGTTGGTTTAGCGACAATAAGTGCCTTCAACCGGCTAAGCCCCTCCACCGTGATGCTGTCGAGGTCTACAAACCCCACTTCATAGCCGTCCATCAGGCTCTGGATAGCATCATAGAGTTGTAGATTGTCCAGTTCGCCATGTCCTTCCGTGAATCCAATCAGGGGTTTCCCGCCCAACGCCACTTTCCTGAGGGCGGATACAAAAGCGTACTCCAGGTTTTGCACTGAATTATTCAGTACTTCCTCATGGGACGCTCCTGCGCGATTTTGCAGTAGATGTACCGGTATTTCGTTTTCTCCATAGGTAATCAACGCAGCCGGGAATATCAATTGCTGATTAAATCCGGTTTCCGTACGTACATTGAGGTTGGTGGCGGTTATCCCCATGTCGGCTAGGGCCGCGACATTTTGCTGTTGTTGCTGGGCATCGCCATCCAGGGGATTAACGATGCTGAATGTCAATTTGCCTGCGGAATATGAGGCCAAATCATGCAGCAGGTCGGTCGTCGCTTGCTTCAGCCGGATAAAGCCTGCCGGTAGTTTGCCGGCTAAAAATACGGTGATGTGCACTTCGTGGTCGAGGGTGGTTACGGTTTGCTTTGACAGCGGCGAAAGTGTAAAGCGCTTGTCTGCTGTGAAGTCCAAACGGCCAAAAGACCATGTGGCCAACAGGTTGGCCGCCGTTATTCCTATGATTAGCAAAAGTCCCTGCCAAAGCATTTTCCGTCCACCGTGGTGGTGTTTTGCGAGCAGTCTTTGCGTACACCACAGCCAGAATAATATGATGCTCACGAAATAAACGAGATCGCGGCTGTCCAGTACGCCTCGGCTCATGGCTTCGTAGTGGCTTTGGATGCCAAAAAACGATACGGTTTGCGGATAACTGGAAAAAAACTGCAGGTCGCTCAATGCATCAAAGGCGTAAAAAACCAAAAAGCAAAGCGCCAAGGCCGTCAGAAAAGCGACGATGGCATTGTTGCTCAATGCGGATGCAAACAAGCCGATGGCTGTAAAAGCTGCGCCTAAAAATAGTAAACCAATGTAGGAGCCGATTAGCGCGCCGACATCCACATTGCCTACCGGCAAAGCCAGACGGTGTATCGAATAACTGTAAATCAGTGTAGGCAATAGGGCCAGTACAACGATCGTCAGGCCTCCGAAATATTTTCCGAGTAATACGCTCCACATCCGGATTGGCCTGGTAATAAGTAATTCCCAGGTGCCGTCGGCTTTTTCGCCGGCAATACTGCGCATGGTGATCGCAGGAATCAGAAACATGAAAAGGTAGGGACTGAGCCGGAAAAACCCGTCAAGCGTCGCGTAGCCCGAACCCGCTATGCTGGTGTCTGGAAAAACCCACAGTAACAAGCCGGTGGCCAACAAAAACAGGCCTATCGCCAGGTAGCCGATAAGCGAATTAAAATAAGCAGCAATTTCCTTTTTGTAGATACTCCGCAATGGTGACGTTTTGAAGCTCCGAAAATAGAAAAACAGCGGCTGTAAAACAAGAAAGCGCGAACAAATGGTTGCCCGCGCTTTCCAACGTTATCGTAAATCCCCCTTATCGCTGCCCCGGCAAATAAACTTGGAAGCCTAAATTGACACCCAAGCCACTTTGTCTTTGTGCCCCTTCAACGGTAGCTTTACTGTAATTATAACCGGCAGACACTTCCAGCGCAACCGAGGTAGTGATGAAATGTGCATAACCAACATTAGCACCGAAGTCCAGTGTTGCGCCATCGCCAGGCGAGCTTCCAGCTATCCCGACATTACCATGTGCAAAGAAACGGCCCGATGCGCTGGCTCCCTCAGGAAAATAATAGCGTGCAAATGGAGAAACGCCGTAGCCCCAGATGTTGTCTCCACCCTTTACTGTTCTTAATGACAATGAAGGTTGCAAACCTATAGCAAAACCATCCGTAATAAAATATCCAGCCAAAGGTGCAAGGCCAATCCTAAACGTTTCGCCTTCGAAGCTATAGCCGATATTGCCTATCGTTCCGCCAACAATCCAGTTGCCTTGCTGTACGGGAGCTATCCCAACGCTGGCGGAGGTTTGCGGCCTATTAATATCCTGTGCAGAGGCAGCAAACGTACCAACTAAAAATAGTGCTGAAAATAAAAGTACATGTTTCATGGTTTTTCGTTTAATGTCAATTAATTAATAAACAATGTTCTTAGTAAATAAACACAAAACGTGCCAGATTGTTTAGTGCATGGAAAGAGAATGCGCGATATTAGGACGTCAGCCGGACGAATAGCGCTTCGAGATTATTGTCCGCGTAGCGACCCGAAAGTTCATTGAGCGGGAAATCGGCGATGATTTCGCCTTGATGGATGATGACCACGTCATCGCAGACCGCTTCCACCTCCTGCATAATATGTGTAGATAGCAGCACGGTTTTTTCTTTGCCTAAATGTCTGATCAATGAGCGGATGTCCTGTAGTTGATTGGGGTCCAGCCCCGATGTGGGTTCATCCAGGATAAGCACGTCCGGATTGTGTAGTATCGCCTGCGCGATGCCCACGCGTTGACGGTAGCCCTTGGACAGCTGGTCGATTTTCTTATGTTGTTCAGGACCGAGGCCGGTCAAAGCAATGACCTCCGCGATCCGCTTTTTTTTTTGTGGTATCTGATGTAATGCAGCGATGAAGGCCAAAGTTTCGTGTACATACAAATCCCCGTACAGGGGATTATTTTCAGGTAAATAACCCAGGTGGCGCCGCGCCGCCAGCGCGTTTTGCCGGATATCGATACCGTATACCGAAGCGGATCCGCCGGTGGGTGAAATACTTCCGGAAAGAACTTTCATGGTTGTAGACTTGCCGGCGCCATTTGGTCCAAGGAATCCCGTAATCCTGCCCGGTTTGGCCGTAAAGGTAATACCCTTTAGTGCTGGATGCCCGTTGTATGACTTATGAAGGTTGGATACATGGATAGACATAGGGTGCTAATTGACAAAGGGCGATGTAAGTTTGTGTGCGTTGCGATAAGCATGGAGTGCCCTGCCTGCCTCAATGGGCCTATCGGTAGACAGGATATCCGCTCCCCGTTCAACCAATCCGGTATACACCGTATCACCCCGTGTCGCCGCCCGCTTGTCCAAATTGCCCATGGTCCCCAGGATACAAGGGATGCCATGGCCATGAAGCAGTTCATAAACGCTTGTGGGCGCCTCACTGGTGCCTACAAAAGCGAGGAGACGGTTATCAGGGATGTTGCGGTCACTGAGCCTGAGTAAATCATCCGCTGATCGGATGGACGCCGAGATCATCAAGTCCGGAGCCAATTGGTGTACAGCGGCCGCCTGATCGGCATTGTACGTGATTACGACGCTGTAGGCTTGTGCGCTGTTTCGCCGTATCGCTTCTATGACGGCAGCGTAGGGTACGTCGCGCTTAACATCGATAGTAAAGACAACTTTTCCAGCCCCCCATTGGAGTGCTTCGTCAAGCGTAGGTATGCGATAGGCCGTTAAATTGCCTTCGGAGTCTTTCAGCCTTAGTTTTCGTAGGGCCGCAAACGTGATTTCACTCAACTTGCCGGTACCGGATGTGGTTCGGTCAAGGGTTTCATCGTGCATCAGCACCAAGACCGAATCTTTCGTGAGACGGACATCGAATTCAATGATGATTGGCTGATGGCGATAGCTGTTTTCAAACGTCTCGATGGCATTCTCCGGGAATCCTGGCGCGGGTCCACCGCGATGAGCACTGACCAGGGGATAACGTTTTTCGTTGTAAGTAAAAAAACGATATAAGTCGCTAACACTGGTGAGTTTGATTTTATTGGCGGCATAACGGAAATCACTACTGCCGAGATTGGATGGTAGGCAGGACGTTATAAAAAGTGAAATAACAGCAACTGTCAATAGCGAGGTAGAACGCCGAATCATAAAAAAGGAATTTGACTTCACGGTAAAACTGGCATAAAGATACAAAATTATGCACAAAGTCAGTTTGCCAACTTGACCAATTCTTCCAGTTTCAGCGACAGCTGGTTTACCACGTGCCCGGCCTGTCGGTAATAGGGGTCCCGTTCAGCAAGCTTAGTCTCGATAAATGCCAACAGCGCTTCGCCCGACAACCCATTGAGTGCTGGACGTGTGCTGACGTCAGTCTGCATAAGTCTGTCCCATAGGGCTTTGGCAGGCAGATAAAAATATATGGTTATCCCGGTTTTATTCATCCAAGCCATGTTGTCGAAGTAGCAGGGGGCGCCGCCGCCAGTAGATACGATCGTGGGGCGGTCCAACGGTAAGTTCTTTAAGATGCGGCTTTCGAGTTCCCTGAAAGCACATTCTCCATGCTGTGCAAAATAGTCGGTAATGGCGACGCCGGTTTCGCTAACGATTGTTTCGTCAAGGTCGATAAATGCGCGTCCAGTCTGGTTCGCCAGCTTGCGACCCCAGGTAGTCTTACCGCTTCCCATGAAACCGATGAGGAAGACCGCTTTGGTGTTCGTGTTGTTGTTTTCGTCAGGCATTCGGAACTATCAATAGTCTTTGCTGAAATAGGTCTTGTCCAGCACGTCAAACGTTGGCAGTGTATTGTAATGCCATTTGTCGATTACCGTGCCATTCTGCATGAGTAAAATGCCGGGGTTTGCCCGCACCATGCTTTTGAGCGGCACCGCATCGGCATAAAACACTTCCATAAGCAAGTCCAATTCATTGCTTATCCGCTCTGCTTCTTGGGTGCTACTTGCCGTGAGGAGTATAGAACGGATGTTGTAAGCTTCTGCCGCGTTCATGACCAGCGCATTGATTGTACGCAATGCGTTTAGATTTGTCGACTCCAAATCCCAGGCTACCACGATGATGTTGTAATAGGGGTTTTCAATAAGTTGCTGCGTGAAGTCATCGCCATTGGCATCCGTGATCAAGAGATCCGGTATAGGTACCTGATAGCCCTTTTTCACCAATCTGCTTTCCGGGTCGCCGATAATTTCCCAATTATCATCTTTCCAAAGCTCTTCGGCAAGATAGACCTTGTCCGACACGTTTTTCTTTTCACCCGACGTTTTATGCTTTAAGGTGTATACGACCTCATACTGGTCGCCTTCGGCACCCTCGGGAAGCGTCATCAGCGCGGGGAGGTGATTCCCTTTTTTATAAGGCAGAAAGTCAATGAACGGCAAAAAATTAACGGTGTATATGCCAATACCCAGTGATATAACGACGAGCGCAACGGTAGTGATTGATTGGGTGTATCTGTCAGACGTGATGGGTTTAATCCGCTTTCTATTGACGAAGATAACCAGGATAAGCGCCAGCAGCACGAGGTCTTTGCCGAAAGATTGCCACGGTGTAAGTGGTATGGCATCACCGAAGCACCCGCACGAGGTGACCACTTCAAAAAATGCGGAGTAGAACGTGAGAAAAGTGAAGAATAAGATCAGTATCAATAATCCCCAGGCAACCGAACGTCCCCAAAAGCCGAGCAATAAGAGCGCACCGAGGAGGACTTCGAAACCACAGACCACGATGGCGATAGCCACTGCATAGTCATTGAGGAAATGGGTGCCGAAGACATGGAAATATTCTTCCAGTTTATACCCAAATCCAGTCGGATCATTCGCCTTGATGAGCCCTGAGAAAATAAATAACAGTCCGGTGACGATTCTGGAAAATCCTAAGAAGTAGTTAGTCGTTGTTTGGTAGTTATTGGATGCCTGCATCTGCGGTATGCTTTAGGGGGTCGTTGGTTGCCAGTCCGAGTTTAATCAGTGCGAAAACAGCATAATTGAGCATGTCTTGGTAGTTGGCTCTGACACCTTCCGATACCACGGTTTGTCCTTGATTGTCTTCGATTTGCTTCACCCGGTGGATTTTCATTAAAATGAGATCGGTAAGCGACGTCAGCCGCATGTCCCGCCAAGCCTCTCCGTAGTCGTGATTTTTGGCAAACATTAGCTCTTTGGTTTCCTGGATGGCATGGTCGTACCGCTGGGCTACGGTATCTAATGGGAGTTGTTCGTCGCCGGTTTCGCCCAGTTCCAACTGCATCATCGCAATTACGCAATAATTCACAATGCCAATGTATTCATCAGCTACCCCATCGCCCACTTTGCTGACTTTTTTTTCTTCCAGCGTGCGTATACGTTGAGCTTTGATGTAAAGCTGGTCGGTGATGGATGGCAGTCGCATAATGCGCCAAGCGGTGCCGTAGTCGGCTGTTTTTTTTATAAATAACTGTTGGCAATGTTCAATGACCCTATTGTATTGTACTGAAGTATCCATGTTAGGAGCAAAGATAAGGATAAGATGCGAGCGAAAAGAATAAGTCAACGAAGTTCGCGTAGCGTATTACTAAAATAATACAGATATTTGGGCGTGGATACTTCAACGATACGGACAGTACGGGTGACGCGTTATGTGACACCCTTGCGCGAAGGCGGGTCGCTGCCGGCCCTTGCGGAGGCCGATGATGGCTTCTTGTACGCGCTCAAATTTCGTGGTGCCGGCCAGGGAAGCAAAGCCTTGAT
Organism: Parapedobacter sp. ISTM3; assembly: GCF_016533505.1. Classification (NCBI taxonomy): domain Bacteria; kingdom Pseudomonadati; phylum Bacteroidota; class Sphingobacteriia; order Sphingobacteriales; family Sphingobacteriaceae; genus Parapedobacter; species Parapedobacter sp. ISTM3. The sequence goes on from NZ_JAENGN010000016.1 coordinate 67,360, forward strand.
CGCCGAACTGCTTGGCGGCGAAATCGCGCGGGCCTTGGGATTCCGGGTGCCGGAGATTGTGTTTGCTCAACTTGACGAAGCTTTCGGCCGGACAGAGCCCGACGAAGAGATACAGGACTTGCTGCAGGCCAGCACAGGACTTAACTTAGCCCTGCATTATCTTTCCGGGGCCATAACCTTTGACCCCGTAGTGACCACGTTGGACCCGGCGCTGGCTTCCCGCATCGTCTGGTTGGATTGCTTGTTGACTAATGTGGATCGGACCGCCAAAAATACGAATATGTTGATGTGGCATAAGGAGCTGTGGCTAATAGACCATGGGGCGTCGCTCTATTTCCACCATACCTGGGATAACTGGCACGAGCAGGCTGTGAGGTCTTTTACACAGGTGAATAATCATGTATTGCTTCCCTGGGCATCACAACTGAGGGAGGCTGACGCTGAATTGAGACCCAAACTCACGGCCTCTGTCATTCAGCGTATTGTTCAATTGGTGCCTGATGAATGGTTGGCAAACCACGATGTGCAATCACCGGAAGAAGCCCGGGAAGTATACCGGCGGTTTATAACGATGCGGGCGGCGGCGTCTGAAAATTTTGTAAACGAAGCACAAGATGCAAGAAAACGGGTTATTTGAGTATGCAGTAATCCGCTTGGTGCCTAAAGTGGAACGCGAGGAATTTTTCAACGTAGGAGTGGTGCTGTATTGCCGGGGGCAGCGCTTTTTGGATATGCGGTATTCCTTGGACGAAAACAAGCTGCAAGCCTTTTGCCCATCTTGCGATGCCGACGAATTGGAAGCTTACCTGCTGGCATTCCAGCGAACGTGTCACGGATCGCATGACGGCGGGCCGATTGCCAAGTTGCCAGCAGCCGAACGTTTCCGGTGGCTTACCGCAAAACGGAGCACGGTCATTCAGACATCGCCCGTACATCCCGGGCTATGTACGGACGCACAAACAACACTCGAACGGTTGTACCGCGAACTGGTCTTGTAGGCTCCCGCTATTTGCATGCTTTCAATGCTTGATTGATCTCTTCAAGGGTGAAGATCCCCATTTTATTGCCAAATGAATTGCCCACATAGGTGAGCACGTAGGCGATTTCAATAGGGGCAAGTTGCGGGTTAGGCGGCATTTCACCATCAAACAGTTGTCCGTTGACGGTGATCGTGTCTTTAAGCCCATTTTTAATTATGCATGCCAGTTGCTCCCGATGGTTGAGCAAAAATGCACTGTCCGTCAATGCCGGATACAAATTTCCCAGTCCTTCGCCCTTGGCACCATGGCAATTTTGGCACTGGGCGGCATATAGCTTTTGGCCATTTACAGCATACTGCGCGGTTCGGATGGCGTCTTCACTCTGACAGGAATGGAACAGTACATACACGGATAGCAATGCGGCACAGCCATAGATATAGGTGTTCCGCATCACTCATATTCCTTTAAGAGGAGAGCCAATTCGTCGAGCAAGAGCTGTACCTGAGCGTCATTCGTGCCGTCGTAAGCTCCCCGAATGTGCTTGTCTTTATCCACCAAAAGGAAATAGCCCGAATGGTCATATCCGCCCGGCGCATCGCCGTCTTCTTTTGTATAGACCATATAGGCATCTGCCAGGCTGTATATTTCGGCTTTGCTGCCGGTGACAAACTGCCATTGGTCGTTGGTGACGCCCAGTTTATCGGCATAACGCTTGAGCACCGAAGGGGAGTCGTGGCGAAAATCGATGCTATGGGAGAGAAACCGCACGCGTTCATCACCTTTGTACCGCTCGTATACCTTCAGGAGATTGCGTTGCATGGTAGGGCAGATGCTTGGACAATGCGTGAAGAAGAAGTTGGCGATATACACCCCATTGTCAAATGTATGGTTGGTAATGAAAGTGCTGTCCTGATTAAGCAGCTTAAACTCGGGGATACTATGGTACAGCGTGTCTGTCAGTGTCTTGCCGTCCACCGCCTTCGTAATAGGCTCGCGGCTACCTAAGATTGGAAGCGTTTTGGTTTCCTGATTGCTGCATCCGGCTATGGCTCCGATAATCCAGCTACCGATAAGAAAAGAGACGATACGCATGGGTGGCTAAAATTGAGCTAATTTATCTGTACTTTCTTTAGCGACTTCTTCAAAGAGCTGTCGAAGGTCTTTGACTTTCTCGACCTCTTCTTCGTAGTAGGCCTTGATCTCAGCGTTTGATTTGTCCTGAGGCGCTACGTCGAAGTTCGTCATCCACTCCATCATAGCATCGGTTGCCTGCTCCAGCCGGGTTTTAAGGGCCGTGAGTTCTGTACGTGTTTGTGTCGTGTCCAAGTCGGGGTAAGCTGCCTTGAGCTGGGGAAGGCTTGCCAATAAGGAGTCTATTCTTACCGTATTACGATCAAAAGCACTGACTTCGGGCATGATTTCGTCGTGGACAGCAATTGCCTCGTTGCGTAATTGCTCAATTTCGGCTGCTTCCTGGCTACCGCCATTGCATGCGAACATCAATGATGCGGCTGTACCAAGGTGTAACATTAATTTCTTCATGAGATTGCACATATTTGGTTAACGGACAAAGATAGGGAAAAACTAATAGGTAGCTAAACCGGGTTTTCGGTATAATACTCTTCGTGGTCCCCACTGTGCACCTGGAGAACGCCAGCGACAATCAGATTAACGAGGATCCGCTGTGTCTTGCGCCTAGAGAGCCGGAGATGTTTGCACAATTCGGGCAGTTGCGATTTGGTATGTGTATGGACATATTCCAGTAATTCCTTCTCTTTTTCCGTATAATTGATGAATATTCCGTTTGGTTGGCTGCCCCGGCGCAATACATCGACCACCACCTTCCCGGCGAGGACGCTTTTGTCTTTTACACGGACATACACCCACCAGCGCTGGTCCTCGCTAAGGGCATAATGTGGTTTCGTGTCACTTTCTGCCACTTCGGCAAGTAGCACCAGCTTATCATCTACATATATTTCGTCAAAATGGAGATCAATGGCCGGCCGGCAATAAAGATGGCCGGCCCGTTGGAGCATATACCTTTCCTCGTCTTCGTTTTTCACGCCTTTGATATAACCGTTGTCGGCGACACCGACTAGCAACTTTCCGCCCTTATTGTTGGCAAAAGCAACCAATGTTTTGGCAATTTTTGCGCAGCTGCTAATCTTATTTTTGAAATCAAGCTGTTCGCCTTCTCCTTGCAGTATCAATGTCTTGATGGTCACGCCCTTGTATTGATTAACTGTTGCCATTTGTTTTTGTCGTACACGCACCAATAGCCGTATGACCATTTCCGTGCATTCTCCGTAGCCGGATAGGACTACTAAGGTAGCCACAAATTTTGAAAGATGAAAAAATCGATAGCCATCGCCAGCTTTACCAGGGCGGTGGTACTATCCAGCGGTCGAATACTTTCTTAGGATGCAACGTAAGCGCTGCCGTGCGATTAGACGGGCTTCGCCGGGCTGCCAAGCAATTGCTCCAGCCGGTATAGCAGGGATAGCTCGTCTTTGTTACGGCCATGGAACGCCAGAGCAATTCGGTGGGCAGAGCCCAAGGTCCGCTCTTTGATAGCCTCGACAAAGAAATCCGGATTTTCCTGGACAAAAGCCTCAAATTCGTCAAAAGCGTTGGCTGGGGCATAATCTGCATCATCCAACCAATCGAAGAGGCTTTCAATTTGAAACGCGGCGTCGCTACCAAAGGCATCGGCCGTGTCTTCCAAATCCAGCCAATTTGTCTGGACCTCTTCTTTGAGTGCGCTGCGTTCCGCGGGTACAATATGCCGGTCAACCGCAGCGATGCTGTACAGCAGGAAACCAAGTTTACGATAAAACTCCAACCATTTGCGTCTCGGGTACATAACCTATTGCTTTTTAGATATAACGAAAATCGGCTTATTAATGGTATATGGGCATGACGATAGTTAGTAAATAATATGATTGACCGCATGAAATTTTAAGAAGAAGATGCCAGCATTCGATTTAAATTTTATTTTAGCACGGTAATTCCTATTATAAATGACCGAGGATAGAAGCCTAATAGTATCTCACACCAAAAACGTATGGATGTTGGTTATTGTAGCCGCTTTAGGCTATTTCGTCGACATTTACGATTTGGTTATTTTTTCCATTGTCCGTGTCCAGAGTTTTCACGATATCGGTATTCCTGAAGCCGATATGCGGGTAGACGGCGAGTATGTGCTCAATATGCAGATGGCCGGGCTCTTGGTTGGCGGGATACTTTGGGGGGTATTGGGTGACAAATTTGGTCGCATTAAGGTCTTGTTTGGGTCTATCTTACTGTATTCGGTAGCCAACATCGCAAACGGATTTGTATATGATATCCATTCATATGCAATCATTCGTTGCATCGCGGGCATCGGATTAGCGGGCGAATTAGGTGCCGGTATTACCCTGGTCAGCGAGAGTATGAGTAAAGAGAAGCGGGGATACGGTACCATGATCGTGGCGTCAGTGGGCGTATTGGGAGCTATAGCAGCTTACTATGTTTCGGCAATATTTGATTGGCGAAACGCCTATTTCGTAGGCGGAGGGATGGGGTTGCTGCTGCTTGTCCTTCGTGTTGGTACATTTGAATCGGGCATGTTTAAAGATGTGGCAGGCAAACCTGTGGAAAAAGGAAAGCTCAGTATGTTATTTACTGATCCGGATCGTTTCAAACGTTACCTGTATTGTTTGCTAATAGGGCTGCCAATATGGTTTGTGGTGGGCATTTTAATCACACAGGCTCCCGAATTTGGCAGCGCATTGAACGCGCCCGTCACATTAAGTGCAGGCAAGGGCATTCTGTTTGGCTATATCGGGATTTCGATCGGTGATATTTTCGCCGGATTATTGGCGCAGCTGACAAAATCAAGGCGACTGGTTGTTTTTCTCTTCCAGTTGTTTATCATCGGAACCGCCACTTGGTATTTAAGCAGTGATGGGCTTTCAGAACAACGCTTTCATTGGATAGCGTTTTGTATGGGCACCGCAGTAGGATATTGGGCAACGTTTGTAACCATCGCCTCCGAGCAATTCGGTACTAACCTGCGTGCCACGGTCACGACCACTGCTCCGAATTTTGTGCGGGGGGCGCTGATACCTTCCACGTTGCTGTTTGAGTTTTTTGTTGGGCGTTTCGGGATCATCATGGCCGCCTATATCATGATCTTTATACTCACGGCAATCGCTATGTTTGCCCTAAGCAGGCTAAAGGAAAGTTTCAATAAGGATTTGGATTTCGTGGAAGATTAACCTTTAGGGCATTTTTTGCACCGCTTACCGCGCTTGTATTTTTTACAGCACTTTTTGAATTCACACCCACAGCCGGGGCCATACGGATTAAAGCCTTTATAGGTTTGCGGATCGGCCGCTCCGGGCAACCGGCATTCCGCCGTGGTCAACACAATCAATGGGCGCTCATCATACATCACGTTGCAAAGTTAAGGCTTTATTTAGAAAAATTCCAATTAACACGGGAAATTTTTGACGGGCTGATGTGGAGACTTGGATGATTGTCATAAGTTTTGTAACTTGTGGACATTCCCGGTAGGGAAGTACCCAATATATACCAATGTATAAACGTCATGATTAATAAGGTTGTAAATGACGCGCGCGAAGCCATCGTAGGTATCACTGACGGTATGACGCTCATGTTGGGCGGTTTCGGTCTGTGCGGTATACCCGAAAATTGTATCAATGAAATCGTCAGGCAGGGCATTTCGGGGCTTACCTGCATTTCAAACAATGCAGGAGTGGATGATTTCGGCATCGGCATGATGCTCCAGAAACGCCAGGTAAAAAAAATGATAGCCTCTTACGTGGGAGAAAATGCAGAATTTGAACGGCAGTTGCTCAGCGGCGAGCTTGAAGTGGAATTGATCCCACAGGGCACCTTGGCTACTCGCTGCCTTGCGGCGGGCTATGGCATGCCCGCGATCTTCACGCCTGCCGGCGTAGGCACTGAGGTGGCCGAGGGAAAGGAAATACGGAGTTTCAGAGGCAAAGACTATGTGATGGAAATGGCCTTTGAAGCTGATTTTGCGCTTGTAAAAGCATGGAAGGGAGATACCGCCGGCAACTTAATCTACCGGAGAACGGCCCGTAACTTCAACCCTGTGATGGCCATGGCCGGAAGGATTACGATTGCGGAAGTGGAAGAGCTCGTAAACGCAGGTGAATTGGATCCCGATCACATTCATACTCCTGGTATTTATGTGCATCGGATTTTCCAGGGGCAGGGCTATGAAAAGCGGATTGAACAACGCACGGTGAGGAAACGTGAGGGAATCAATTTAACGAAAGCGGTAGATTATGCTGGATAAAAACGGGATAGCCAAGCGTATCGCTCAGGAGATAAAAGACGGTTATTATGTGAACCTGGGCATCGGTATACCGACGTTAGTGGCGAATTTTATACCTGACGGTATGCAAGTGGTATTGCAGTCTGAAAATGGGTTGCTGGGTATGGGGCCATTCCCCTACGAAGGAGAGGAAGACGCCGATCTCATCAATGCCGGAAAGCAGACCGTTACCATGTCGCCTGGCGCTTCGGTGTTCGACTCGGCGATGAGCTTTGGAATGATTAGGGCGCAAAAGGTCGACCTAACTATCCTCGGCGCGATGGAAGTGTCGGAATACGGAGACATCGCCAACTGGAAAATACCGGGAAAGCTTGTCAAAGGCATGGGCGGGGCCATGGATCTCGTAGCGTCGGCCAAAAACATTATCGTAGCCATGCAGCAGGTTAGTAAGGCCGGGGAGAGCAAGCTACTTTCCCGGTGCACGCTGCCGCTTACAGGAGTGCGCTGCATCCGGAAAGTGATAACCGAAATGGCGGTTTTCGAGGTCGATATCGAAAACGGTGGTTTCCACTTGCTGGAACGCGCTCCCGGAGTCAGTGTTGATGAAATACGCAATGCCACGGCAGGCAGATTCAAGGCGTCAGGAATGATTCCTGAGATGCAGCTTTAGAAGACTTTTGTGCGCAGCTCGGTGGAAATTTCGTCTATGATTGCCACAAGGGGGGCCGGATCATCCGTATTATTAATGATAATGCGGTCGCACAGGTCGCGATAGGGCAGAAGATATTGCCGATAGGCGGGCATGACATGATTTACCCATTTATATCGCACGTCTTCATCGTTGTAGCCGCGCTCAACCAAGTCTCTTTTTAGGCGTCTTTGCAAAGCGATTTCTTCTTCCGCATGCAAGAATATGCGATGATTGAGCAAGGCGTTTACTTCCTCGTAGTAAAAAATAAATAATCCTTCAATAATTAAAATAGGGGCAGCCCGGGTCTCCAGCAATTTCGGTTTCAACGCCGGATTGTTGAAGGTGTATTCTTTCCGGAAAATGGTCCGGCCATCGACAAGCGTTTCAATATCCCGGAAAAATGCGGCACGGTCAATAGCCGTGGGCAGATCAAAGTTATATAATTTGTTCTCTTCCCGTGTCTTGGTATTCGCAGGGATATAATAATCGTCTTGCGAGATCAGCGCCACCTCGTGCGGGGCGAAGTGGTTGAGGAAACTATTCAGAAAAAATGTTTTTCCAGAGCCACTGCTTCCCGCGATGCCAACGACGTACGGTGCGTTAGTTTGAGTCATTTGGGGTGCCGTAGGAGATTTCCACCTGGAAGCGTCTATCGAGTACGCCGATTAAAGACGCTGCTGATTTTGAGACAACAATAATGGCATCCTTCGTTTCTGCAGTCTCTGCAAATTTGCCCACCACTTTAATCAGCGCGGTGCGGTTCGTCATTGGGTTAGTGATTTTGATCACGGTACCGATGGGAGCGGTTTTATGCAACGCAAGCATGCTGCCTTCCCCTTGGTTGAGGTCATCTATCCACACGCCGACTCCTTTTTCGGTCATTTCACGGATGCCATATCGGTTTTCGGGGATGACCAGTGGATCCGCTTCACTGGCCGCAGAATCTTCCGTGACAATAAGCTGGCTCGCTTTGGGAGGCGCGGGCGGAAGTTCCTTGTTTGGAATTTTCAGGATGGTGCCCGCTTTCAGTGCTTCGTCGGTGAGACCGTTTGCGCGTTTGATGCTTTCAACGGATATGACAAACCGTTTGGAAATATTGAAGAGGGTTTCGCCGTTGCCAACCTTGTATGCGGTGTATTCGTCTTGCGATAATGCCGGGGGAGCGGCTACATCCGCGGCAGCGAGGGCTGTCGATCCGGTATCGTTTGTCGTGCTATTACCGGCGTTGGCATTTGAATCTGCTGCGGGGATGCGCACGGTATCGCCAACTTTTAGTGATTTATTGCCATTGGCAGCGATGATTTGCTTGACGGGTACCCCGTATTGCCTGCTCAACCCGTAGTACGTTTCTCGCGCCTCCAATTGGTGGATAACTATTTTTTTGCCATTTTCATAACTCACACCTATGGAATCCAGTACAGATGAAGCCTTTGACGAAAAGCTGCAACAACCGATTAGCAGCGCCATAAAAAAAGAGGTACGGTATAAATAGGTGGTTTTATATGTAATGCTCATGTTAAAAATTCGTTGCAATTATACTAAATACGAAACAATTTCCTGTTTATTATCGCTGATGATGAAAAGCAACTGATCAATCATAAAAAAAACTTCCGGTGTCATTTTAACCAGGTTTGCTAACACAACCACATCCGCCAATATGGCTCGTCCGCTGGATACAACCAGTCTGACACGGAATGCCTGTCCATCTTTTTCATGGAAAGCCCAGATATGTTTTAAACCTACCTGGCAATAAAAAATATCACCATAAACCGCATAATTTTTCAGAAACGTAGGAACGTCTGCCGTATACGTCCGGGGTAAGACTACGGCAGAGCCAATAGGTTTATCGACTGAAATGTTAAATTGTGTTAAATTTCCGTCGGATGGCGCGAGGTATTGTTCGTAGCCGGCGGCAAAACTGCGATGCCTGACAATGAGTTGCCGGTTGGCGATACCCAGCAACGTATAGTTAAACTGTTCCCACAGGAGGTTACCGGTAAAGGCATCAAGGCAGGCGATGCCAGGATGGTCGGGACTGTCCGTGCCAAACGCCCGAACAATCAATTTACCCTCAATAATCCCGGCTAAGGTCCAATGGCGGTCGCCATAGGGTATTTCATGGATCAACGAAACGCCCGTTGTGTAGTCTACTACCGAAAATGAAGGGGTTCCTTGATCCCGGTTGCGGGTTTCGATGGCAAGCACACCATTTGCCGTATCGGCTTCAATGCGCCAAATGAGTCCCAAAAAACTTTTTTGGAATACCGTTTTTAATGTATATTTATCCATTAATTAATAGCCCTCAAAATTATAAGGTTTTGAACGATATGTGCAAAAAAAAGCAGACAAAGAAACTGTTCGGGCTGGCGTCATTCTTCTTTGGACTGTTACTCGTGAGTTTTTCCGTACAGGCGCAACAGGTTTACCGGTTTGATCTAAAGGAAGATATCGGTCCCAATGCCTGGCGAACGGTAAAAAATGCGTTCGCCCAAGCGGAACAGGCCAAAGTGGATTTGGTACTTATCGAGATGAATACATTTGGCGGGATGGTCAATTTTGCGGATTCCATCCGTGTTCGGATATTGGATTCGTCGGTTAAGACGGTGGTTTTCATCAACCACAATGCTGCCTCGGCAGGCGCGCTGATAGCGTTGGCTACCGACCGGATTTACATGAGCAAGGGGTCCAGCATTGGTGCCGCGAGTGTCGTTGATCAATCAGGGCAGGTGCTCCCCGAAAAGCACCAATCCTATATGCGGGGCCTGATGCGGGCAACAGCCGAAGCCAAGGGCCGTGATCCGAAGATCGCCGAAGCGTTTGTAGATCCAGATGTGGATCTACCCCACATCAAACCTGCCGGTAAAGTGCTTACACTGACGTCGTCGGAAGCTGTTGACGTCCGGCTGGCGGAAGCGGAAGTTGCGTCGGCAGACGCAGTGCTCGCCGCAGAGGGGATACGTGATCCGCAGATCACGGTGCATCGCATTACAGCCATTGACCGGATTATCGCCTTTCTTATCAATCCAGCGGTTAGCGGCATACTGATGCTGCTCATTATCGGTGGGATTTATTTTGAGCTGCAGACCCCGGGTATTGGCTTTGCATTGGTTGTTGCCATTATCGCAGCCGTACTTTTCTTTGCACCGCTATACCTTCAAGGGCTGGCCGACAATTGGGAGATTGCGTTGTTTATAGCTGGCTTGGTACTCATATTACTGGAGTTATTTGTAATCCCTGGCTTCGGTGTTGCGGGTATATTGGGTATTATCTGCCTGGTATGTGGGTTGGCATTCAGTATGGTTGTTAACGATTATTTTGATTTTTCAATTGGTGAGCCCGGTATGCTGTTCAATTCGTTTTTATTGGTCATCGCCTCTATGGTGGTGGCGACCATCGTGATGGTTATTTTTGGCAAAAATCTGTTGAGAAGCCGTGCTTTCCAACGTCTGGTATTGCAGGACGAACAACGTTCGCAGGAAGGATACACCTCTTCGCAGAAAAATAGCGCAATAGTCGACAAGGAGGGCAAAGCCAAGACCGTACTCCGCCCATCCGGCAAGGTCGAGATAGAAGGCAAGTGGTACGATGCAGTGGCGTTGGACGGTTTCATTGATATCGGCGAAGATATCTATGTGGAGAAGCATGAAAACTATAATCTTTTTGTCAGAAAGAAACGCACCCCATGATGACATGGGAAACTTTTTGTAGCTTCAGCTGTTTTACAGACAAATAAACTTATAACATCATGAACCCAAAAGTAATTAGTCTAGAAGAGAAAAAACTAAGGCCGGTTGTTGATCACCTGAATGATTTATTAGCCAACTATCATATTCATTACCAGAAATTGCGCGGATGCCATTGGAATGTCCGCGGGAACCATTTCTTTACGTTGCATGCGAAGTTCGAAGAATTGTATACCAATGCACTGACAACCATTGACGAGTTGGCGGAGCGCATTCTTACACTGGGTAAATCCCCCTTCAGCACATTCAAGGATTATGTAGAGAACGCTGAACTCAAGGAGGCAGATACCATCGGGATGAAAGATGTCGACATGGTCAAGGCTATCATCGAGGATTTGGAAGCGCTAATCGCCATGCAGCGTGATTTGCTGGAAATTACTTCGGAAGCAGAAGATGAGGGGACTAATGACATGATCAATGCGTTTATGCAATTCAACGAAAAACAGAACTGGATGTTGCGCGCTTTTGTGAATAAAGCTTGATCTCTGGTTCTCCACATAGGTGATGCCGCCCAGTCTGCGGGTAACCGGGACACAAAATCGAAAAGGCCTGTCCAAAAAATTTCGGACAGGCCTTTCGCCGTTAGTATCGGACTGGCTTGGATGATTCCCTGTTTCCTAAAACTTTAAGCCCACGGACAATAGCACATTATGCCGCTGGTTTTTTACTTCGGCAACCGGACTATACCAGCCAGCTGCGTCGTCTAACAGATAAGGGCTCATGTTGTAACTCCGTTGGAAATTTTGGTAAGTCAAATCTACGTAGACGTTGTTGATGCGATAGCCCAGGCCACCGGAAACCGTTTGACCACTATAATCAATGCCTTCATCTTTGTACGGGCTGCCAGCATAGCCGTACCCAGCCCTGACCATCAATAGCGGAGCAATTAAGTACTCACCGCCTATTCTGAAATTGACGGCACTACCATAAGTAGCCGCAATCCCATCATTGAAATCGCGGTCATATACCGCATCGGACGAAGACATCGACATGCTAGCGTAATCGACGTAGTCAATGTCGGCGCTCAAAAGCCCTTCGCCAAAGATATAGGCTACGCCACCGCTTAGTTTGTAAGGGGTACGCAGGTTGTAATCATAATATACCGGATCACCGGGGTTTTCGTCAAAATTATCCGAACCGTTTGTCAGGTAATTGGTAATACCGAAGTAGTCTTCATAATCGTTGGTGAGGCTATACCAAGTCGGTGTGGTGGCCGAAAGTCCGATCTGAACTTGCGGGACTGGTTTGAAAATTACACCAAGCTTAGCATTAAATCCGTTTCCGGTAGTGTTTGACCAGTATTCGTCGTCAAATTCATACGCCGATTCCAAGAGGGGGTTGTATATCCCGTAGTCACTGTGGTTCGGGTTCACAAAACGGGAGCCGGGGTTTTGGCTATAAATATAACCATAATCCAGGATGGCACCATCTTCCATAAACAGCCGGTTCATACGGTTGTTGATACGGGTGAAGCCCACACTTGCACCGATGTAGAATTGATTCGAATAGTTAGCACCGAAAGAAAGGTTGGTTTCGGATTGATGTCCTTGCTCACGGTAATATGCGGTTTGTACATTGTCCACCGCGGTCATTGGAATCAACTGGCCATTGGCATTTTCGTCTACCATGCCAAACTGCCAACCGATATCACCAAGGAGGAAACCATCTTCCAACGCCATAAAGTCACCGTAGCTGCTCTCATGGTTTACGCCGGTAAATCCCAGTGTAGAATGAAAGTTGTTTGTCCGGTGATAGCCGATACCGACATTGAAGTTGAGCCAGCCTGACGAAAGGTTGCTGCCGCGCACTTTCCTGGTGGGGATATGAAAGACCGCAGCTGCTTGGTTGATGGCAAACTTATCGACATTGTTACTGCTATTAGTACCAAAGTATAAGGCGCTGTTGACATCGCTGCTGAAGTCAAAAGACAAGCCGATGTCCGATTGTCCGAAGAATCCGAGGCCGGCGGGATTTCCGGATACCGAACTGAGATCCCCACCGAGTGCCGTTTGGGCATTTCCAAGTGCCTTAAATCGCGCAGATGCGCCCTGTTCGGGTTGTGAAAACCGCAAAAACTCATCCAACGATTGCGCTTGGGCAGGGATAAATGCGCATCCCCATAACGACGCTAAGACTATTATGCTTTTTGGCTTTATCATATGTTTAGTACATTGAAACTTGTATAATGAAGGCCAGCCAATCCTTTGGTATAGATTGTAGCTGACCTGTCTTTTATAATATTGTTGTCGTGCTCTGATGGAATAACGATTAACCTCTGCCTCTTCCGCCTCCACGGCTGCTGCTACCACTGCTACCACGGCTAACGCCACCGCTGGAACCTGAAGAACGGGATGGAGGTGATACGGAAGAACCTCTGCTGCCGCTTCCGGATGACCGGGGGGCTACGCTACTTGGACGTGTAGAGGAAGCCGGGCGGGCAGGCCGGGCATTGCTCCCAGTTGGACGGGTAGTCGAAGCGGGGCGAGCACTTTGCCCCGCAGGCCTACGAGTGGTTGTCCCTACTGGCCGGGCAGTCTGACCGGCGGGACGGGCACTCCGTATACCTTCGGAGCTGCCGGTACTGCGTGTACTGCTTGGCCGAGCACCTCTAACGGTAGAGGTTGCACCTCCACGGGTGACCGAAGTACGGGTCGCATCGCCTGCACTTCTCGTAGCTACCGTGCGAGTGGAAATGCGGCCATTTGCATCACGGCTAATCGCCGTTCTGGTCGCTGTCCGGGATGATCCAACGGCATTACTTGAGCGGCCTGTCCGGACATCCATGCGCGAACGCGAGGCCGTGCGGGTGCCTCTCGTGCGGTTGTCAATAATAACGGCACCGGGATAATAGCCACCCCAGCCGCCCCAACCCCAGCGGCTGTACGCATAGGGACCCCCGAAGCCTCTGCCATAATAAGGTGAACCCCAGCCCCAATGACCGCCGAAATAAGGGTTATACCAGCTGCTGCCCCAACCGAGGCCCCAGCCACCCCAACCCCAGCCGAAACCGAGACTCCAGGCGCCACCCCAGCCCATGCCCCATCCGGGTCCGTACCAGGAATTGAATCCGAACCATGGATCAAACCAAGGGTCATAATAGCTCATGCCGGGGGAATTATAATAAAAACGGTTTATCCGATTGGCATATTCACTGTCGCTGTACTCATCAGCATAATAATCATTGTAATAGCCATCATCCGCATACTCGTCTTCATAATATCCGTCCGCTGCTACCGCTTGTTGCTCATCCTGCTGAGCCCGTTCATCATAATAATAATCCGGGCTTTGATAACTTTCCTCCACTGCCCGGGCATTATTATTATAGACGTCGTCGCGGAATGCAACCTGCCTCGACGTGCTGCACGCACCCAAAAGCAGAATGCTTGCTAAGGTTATTACGCTGACTACTAATCTATTGGTCTTCATGTCAATTATCCTTTCGTTTGGTTAAAGCCCTCGCTTTTATGTGTATAGACGATATTTTGTATGATTGGTTTAATCCGCCGATCATTTTTTGTTCGGTAAATTTGCCAAAAGGGACTACCTTTGCTTGGCAAAATTTAAACAGTACATTACGGTTAAACGTATTGCAATCCGCAAAAATTACACTAATTTTATAGAAAGTCAACTATGAGCAAAGGAATTACAAGTCGCAAAACGGATTATTCCCAGTGGTACAATGAACTTGTCGTAAAGGCTGACCTGGCTGAGCACTCTGCGGTGCGGGGATGCATGGTGATAAAACCTTACGGCTATGCCATTTGGGAAAAGATGCAAGCGGCGCTCGATAAGATGTTTAAAGATACAGGGCATAGCAATGCTTATTTTCCTTTGTTCATTCCAAAATCTTTTTTTTCCAAGGAAGCTTCGCATGTTGAAGGGTTCGCCACAGAGTGCGCCGTGGTGACCCATTACCGCTTAAAGAATGACGGTTCGGGCAACATCGTGGTCGATGAAGAAGCAAAGTTGGAAGAAGAGCTCATTGTGCGCCCCACTTCTGAAACCATCATCTGGAATACTTATAAGGGATGGATAGAGTCCTATCGCGATTTGCCCATCTTGGTCAACCAATGGGCAAACGTTGTTCGCTGGGAAATGCGTACCCGGCTTTTCCTTCGTACGGCCGAATTTCTTTGGCAAGAGGGCCACACCGCCCACGCCACACGTGAAGAAGCGATGGAAGAAACAGCGCGAATGCTGGGAGTTTATGCCGACTTTGCCGAAAATTGGATGGCCCTGCCCGTGGTACGAGGCCGCAAAACAGAAAACGAACGGTTTGCCGGAGCCTTGGACACACTGTGCATTGAGGCACTGATGCAGGATGGTAAAGCCCTGCAGGCGGGCACATCTCATTTTTTGGGGCAGAATTTTGCCAAGGCGTTTGACGTAAAATTTACAGCCAAAGACGGGAAGCTCGATTATGTTTGGGCTACGTCATGGGGAGTGTCTACCCGGCTGATGGGGGCGTTGATTATGGCGCATTCCGATGACCAAGGATTGGTGCTGCCACCGAAGTTGGCACCCATACAGGTGGTCATCGTGCCGATATACAAAAATGAGGAAGAGCGGCAAACGATAGGCGGATTGGCGGATACGCTGATTGCCGAATTGAAATCCAAAGGTATTTCTGTCAAGTATGACGACCGCGATACACACCGGCCCGGATTTAAATTTGCCGAGTGGGAACTCAAAGGTGTGCCTGTGCGTATCGCCGTAGGGACACGCGACATGGAAAATGGTACGGTGGAGATAGCACGTCGTGACACCCAGACCAAGGAAACGGTATCCCAAGCGGGATTGGCCGACCGGATAGAACAGTTACTGGAAACTATCCAGCACACAATCTATGAAAAAGCATTGGGTTTCCGTGATGCGAATACCGTGGAGGTAGAGACCTATGACGAGTTTAAGCGGGTACTCGATGAGCAAGGCGGCTTTGTGTCTGCGCATTGGGATGGCACTGTCGAAACCGAAAAGCTCATCAAGGAGGAAACCAAAGCGACGATCCGCTGTATTCCGTTGGCCAATAAAGAAGAAACGGGTGTGTGTATACGTACCGGGAAGCCTTCGACGCAGCGTGTGCTTTTTGCGAGGGCGTATTAGGTGACTATGTCCGCAAAGAAGGTTCTTATCATAGGATGTGGATGGGTGGGTACCTATGTAGCCACCCATTTGGTCAATGGGGGGCACCAAGTGTGGGCCACCTGCACATCCGAAGACAAAGCCGCGCGGTTGGTACAGCTGGGGTTAAAGGCACACGTCGCCAATTTCGACATCGAAAATAAGGTTGCAGGCATTCGTGAGGCGGTGTTTGACGTGGTTATCATCAGCGTCCCTATCACACATAAGGACACTATGGAGGTGGTCGAACGCCGGTTTTTCCGCCTCCGTGTTTTCCTGGAGACCCATTCGTTCGGGCAATCCATGTTTTTCGGATCGGTGGGTATTTATCCGAAGGTCGACGCTCGGATTGCTGAAGATACATTCGCAGCCGAAGAATTGGAACCCAAGTTGTTATTGGGCGAATCGATGCTACGTTTGGCTTTTCCCGATTTAAATATCCTGCGGTTGGGGGGGCTCTTTGGCCAGGAGCGCGTCATGGCGAAGTATTTTGTCGGCAAGGTCTGCGAGATAGGGTATCAAACGGCAAATTTCGTGCATGTTGAAGATGTTTATGGCATCATCCGCGCCATGATGGCAGCGCGTTCGCAAGGAAAGACATACAATGTAGTCTGCCCCGAACATCCGCTAAAGAAAGACGTCATTGACGTTTCCGCAACAAAATACGGTTATGGGTTACCGGCAGCTTTTTCGGAAGCCGACAAGACCGCAAAGATGGTGTTGCCTGACCGGTTGGTAGCCGATCTCGGTTACCGGTTTGTCTATCGTTCGCCGCTCCAATTCTGATCACGATGTTGGCCGTCATCCGATTCGTTTCTTCGGTGAATGTTTGATAACTTTACCACACTATTGTTCATCGATTCATTGATTATCATGGGATATAAATTTGCAACAAAGGCCATTCACGCAGGGCAGCATGCTGATCCGACAACCGGTGCAGTAATGACACCCATCTATCAGACGTCGACGTATCGGCAGGCGGCGCCAGGCGACCATAAAGGTTATGAGTATTCAAGGGGCACCAACCCGACACGCAAGGCATTGGAAGACTGTCTTGCGGCATTGGAAAATGGACGTCATGGATTGGCATTTTCCAGTGGGATGGCAGCGACAGAGGCCGTACTGAAGCTGCTGGCGCCAGGGGATGAAGTGATTACGGGAGATGACCTTTATGGAGGCTCTTACCGGATGTTCACAAAAGTATATGAGCGTTATGGCGTCAAATTTCATTTCGTGGATACCTCCGATCCTTTACAAATCCAAGAGAAAATCACGGCTCAAACCCGTTTGATATGGATTGAAACACCGACCAACCCAACGTTGAAATTGGCGGATATCGCGGCCATAGGACAACTGGCAAAAGCAGCCGGCGTATTGTTCGCTGTCGATAATACCTTTGCCTCGCCATATCTGCAAAACCCGTTGGATCTGGGGGCAGATATTGTGATGCATTCCGTGACGAAGTACATCGGGGGGCACTCGGACGTAGTGATGGGTGCCTTGGTAGTGAATGATAAGGTGCTGTACGACAAGTTGTTCTTTTATTACAATGCCTGTGGCGGTACACCAGGCCCCCAGGACAGCTTCTTGGTACTGCGGGGAATTAAGACGCTGCACTTGCGCATGCAGTCACATTGCGAAAACGGTCGTCAGGTAGCCAAATACCTCCGTACACATCCCCGGATAGCGAAAATCTATTGGCCAGGGTTTGAAGACCATCCAGGCCATGCTGTTGCAAAGCGGCAAATGCGCGATTTCGGCGGCATGGTATCCATTGTGCTGAAAGATGCATCGCTTGCCGATACGTTTGCCGTAGCGTCATCCTTTAAAGTGTTTACCTTAGCCGAGTCGCTGGGCGGTGTGGAATCGCTCATCAACCATCCCGCGACAATGACACATGGCTCCATACCAAAGGAAGTCCGAGAGCGGGTGGGGGTAGTAGACAACCTGATCCGCATCAGTGTGGGAATTGAGGATATTGACGATTTGTTGGCCGATTTAGAAGGGGCACTTAAGTAATGGCGTTTGATGTTAAGGGCTTTCTTGACGGCAAGGTGGACGAATACAACCGGCCGGCATTTATTGCCGATGACCCGATATGTATTCCGCATCGGTTTACCCGGAAGCAGGATATCGAAATCATGGGGTTTTTCGCGGCGGTCCTGGCCTGGGGGCAGCGCAAGACCATTATCAATAAGTGTATGGAGCTGATTACCCGTATGGATGGCGTACCATTTGATTTCGTGCGGCTCCATCAAGAAAGCGATCTGAAGCAATTGGTCGGTTTTAAACACCGTACATTCAACGATACCGATTTGCTATATTTCATCAGCTTTTTTCGGGCGCACTATGCGATGCATGATTCATTGGAAAACGCATTTCTGCCTCCCAACGCGGCCGATACGGAATTTCGTGCCGAATACTTGGAACCTCAAACAGTGGCGCATGAAAGTCCGGCGCTTGCTTCATCCGTTTGCTATCTCGGCACGCTGCAAACCCATCATTTTGGAGTGGAGGAGGCTTTGAATCATTTTCGTGCCTATTTCTTCAGCTTGCCTGATTATCCGCTACGCACGCGGAAACACGTCAGCTCGCCGTTGCAGCAATCCGCCTGTAAGCGGCTGAATATGTTTTTGCGCTGGATGGTGCGGCATGACGACCGAGGGGTAGATTTCGGCTTGTGGCGGCGGATCATGCCTTCCCAATTGATTTGTCCCTGTGATGTGCATGTCGAGCGGGTCGCGCGTAAATTAGGGCTTATCCAACGGCGCCAATCCGATTGGAAGACAGCGATGGAGCTGACCAACAACTTACGATTGCTGGACCCCGAAGACCCCGTAAAATATGACTTTGCCTTATTTGGCCTTGGGGTTGAAGGGGCGTTATAAGAAAAACGAATAACGAATTCAAATGAAAAAGATTAGCACATCCACCGTCATCACGCTTACGCTGTGTTTATTTATGGTTGTATTGTTGTTGAACCCAGATGCAAAGGCGTGGGTAAGTCGGGGCTTGATGGCAATCGGCTTATACAAGCCGGATTTGGCCAATAGTACGGACACGGTGGCACAGCCAACGCCGTCGACGGCAGCAGGGCGGCCACCGGTTTTTTTTAAGGATGGCGAAGGTACCCGCATCGACGTAGCCAACCAATCGGGTAAGGTGGTGTTCATTAATTTTTGGGCCACTTGGTGTCCCCCCTGTATCGCCGAGCTACCATCTATTGACAAGCTTTACCAGCAATTTAAGGATCATGAGCATGTCGTCTTTGTCATGGTCGATGTGGATAATCAATACGAGCAATCCAAGCAATTCATGGTCGATAGAAAATTGAGCTTACCTGTGCACATTCCTTCGGGTAATATCCCGGCTGATTGGCTTGGCAATGCCATTCCAACCACCATTATCCTTGATAAGCAGGGGCAAGTCGCGGCGCGCCATGAAGGGATGGCTGATTACAGCCGCCCTGAGGTCGTCGAGTTCATCCAGAAACTGGCTGCCGAATAACCATGGGCCGTGCCATGAAGCGTAGCTAGTGGTTATAGACCTCCGGATTGACACAGTAGGGGAGTTTGTCGCCGCGGAGACCTGCGAGTACATTTTCTACCGTAAGCTGCATCATTTTCATCCGGGTTTCAACGGTTGCCGAGCCTATATGCGGTAAAATGGCCACATTGGGCATATTCAGGAGTGGATTATCGGGTGCCATCGGCTCCGGGTTCGTGACATCGAGGCCCGCACCCCAAATCACTCCATTTTCCAGGGCGGTCCGGAGGTCTTCTTCATTATGCATGGAACCCCTCGCGGTATTAATAAAAATCGCTGATGCCTTCATTCTGGAAAACGCATCACGGTTGAAGATCCCTTGAGTCTGGTCACTGAGGTTGGCATGTACACTGAGGACATCACTTTGCTCGAGCAGTTCGTCAAATGATACCCTACGTGCATCCAAATCCTGCTCGGCCTCTTCATTATGCCCTCGGTTGTGGTAAATGACGGGCATATTGAAAGCATAGCGGCAGCTCTTAGCCATCTCGTAGCCGATGCGCCCCAGCCCGTATATTCCCAATGTTTTGCCTTGTAAATCAATGCCGAGGTCCACCATTGGATCAAAAAATCCCCAATTGCCACGCAGAATTTCCTTGTGTTTGTGAATCGCCTTGCGGGCGACATTTTGCATCAGTAAAAAGGCCGTGTCGGCCGTCGCTTTACTCAGCACGCCCGGTGTATTCCCGATTGGGATGCCCAAACGGGTGGCGGTGGCCACGTCTACATGGTCATAGCCTACGCTACATAGTGCAATGACGCGGAGGTGGTCGCACGCCGCCAATACATCGCTGTCGATGGCATGCCCGCCTACGCTAAATAAGGCATCGCTGTCTTTTGCATACTGGATGAGCTCATCGGGAGTCAGATCGCGCTTTTCCGTCCATTCAAAAAGCCTATGGCCCTGATCGGTCAATGATTGTTTGATGATTGCCGGGACTTCTCGGGTTATGAAGATGTTCATCATGAGATATCTGACGATAAATATAAGGTTTTTATTTTTTAGCAGCGATTTTTCTTTTAGGTTTGCGCAATTAAAAAAACCGTATAGCATGACCCGCCACGAACTTATCCGACAAATCAAGACTAAGCGATCCTTTCTTTGCATAGGCCTCGATACCGATATCGATCTGATTCCGCCGCACTTGCTGGACAGTGAAGATCCGGTTTTTGAATTCAACCGGCAGATCATTGCCGCGACGGCGGATTTATGCGTGGCATACAAGCCCAATATAGCGTTTTATGAGGGGAGGGGAGTAGCTGGCTGGAAAAGCCTGCAAAAAACGTGGGAAGCATTGCCTAAAGATTGCCTTCGCATCGCTGATGCTAAGCGTGGGGACATCGGCAATACGGCCAAGCGTTATGCGCAGGCATTTTTTGATCAGGGGACATCGGGGCTTGGCTTTGATGCCATTACCATTGCGCCGTATATGGGGCACGATTCGGTGCAGCCTTTTCTCGGGTTTGAAGGCAAATGGGGAATCGTTCTGGCGCTTACCTCCAATGCAGGGGGGCTGGATTTCCAAACGATTGCGGACGAGCAGGGGGTGCAGCTTTTCGAGCGGGTCATTCAAAAAACCAATACCTGGGGCGATACCGGCAACCTCATGTATGTTGTCGGGGCTACGCGAGGCGAAGCCTTTGCAACCATCCGCAAACATGCACCAGACCATTTCCTGCTGGTGCCCGGCGTGGGGGCGCAGGGCGGTAGCCTGCGCGATGTGTGCAAATATGGCATGAATGCCGACTGCGGGTTGCTGGTGAATGCCACACGTTCTATCATCTATGCGTCCAACGGCCTTGACTTTGCCGAGCAGGCAAGACGGGAGGCACTGGCCTTGCAGCAAGAAATGGAACGTGAGTTGCTGGCAAGCGGTGTGCTGTAACCATTTGCCGTAGCTCAACCCTTGATGGTAGCCACCCAATCGGCGAAAGCACGCATGAAGTCACGTAGAAACTCTATGGTAGCGGCGTTCGTAAGGCTTCCATCCTCGTCAAAAAGTTCGTTTGCATGGCCGACATACGCTTCGGGTTGCGCCATGGCAGGTACATTAAGGTACGCTAATGCCTGTCTCAGGTGATGATTTGCGCCGAAGGCACCGATAGCACTGGGGGAGACACTGACCACGGCGGCCGGTTTGCCATCCCAAGAGCTTTCGCCGTACGGACGAGAACCAACGTCTAGCGCATTTTTCAACACACCGGGTATCGTCCGATTATATTCAGGTGTAACAAACAGGATACCGTCGCAATCTTTGAGCTGCTTACGAAACAGGACCCATTCTTCCGGCGGTGATTCATCAAGATCTTCGTTATACATCGGCAACTTGCTGATGTCCATGATTTCCAATTGGAGTGACTCGGGGGCGAGCGCTATCAGCGCTTTCGCCATTTTCCGACTAAATGAAGCCTTTCTGAGGCTTCCTACATAAACTACAATATTATAAGCCATCATAATAGCTATAAGCGTTTATGTGCCGAAAATGTTTGCGGTTTTCGTTATTTATAGCGAGGTTACCAATACTTTGTCAATGCGGTTGCCATCCATATCTATGACTTCAAACTCATAATTTTTCCACTGCATCCGTTCACCTGTGATAGGCATACGCCCAAGTTTAAGCAAGACGAGTCCGGCTATGGTATTGATATTGCCAAGCCCATTGTCTTCGTCATCTGTTGTAATGTTCAACAAGGTAAACAGGTTGTCCAGTTGGTATTGTCCATCAATAAGCATGCTACCGTCCTCACGTCTGACGATTTCGGGCCTTTCAGCGGTATCGCTGTTGGATATATCGCCGACCAGGCTGCTTAGGATATCATTAATGGTCACGATACCTTGCAGCGACCCATATTCATCAAGCACGACGGCTTGGTGGATCTTGGATGCTTTAAATTTATTGAGGATGCTATAAGCTGAACTGTTTTCGTGGACATAATTGACGGGTTGCGTCAGCTGCATGAGGTTAATGGGTTGATCAATAAGGTATTGTTTTAGCAAAAATTTGATGTGCACGACACCGATAATGTTGTCCAGGTTGTCTTTACATACCGGATAAACGGTATGGCCACTCTCCAGAATGGTTCGTTTATGTTCCTCGTATTCGTCGTCGATATCCAGCCATACAATATTGCTTCGGTGTGTCATCAAGTTGACGGCGCGCTTATCTCCCAGACTAAATACGCGGTCCACAATTTCGTGTTCAATGTGTTCAATGGCACCGATGTCGGCACCTTCATCCACCAGTGCTTTTATTTCTTCTTCCGTTACCGCATTTTGGGATGTCTTGATGTTGAGCAACTTGACAATCCCGTCGGTGGTTGCGCTAAGCAGCCACACAAACGGTGCTACCACCTTGCTGAGAATGTCCATGGGAAAGGCCATTATCATGGCATACTTTTCCGGGATGGCAAGACCAACGCGTTTGGGCACCAACTCACCAAGCACCAATGTGAGAAACGTGATGATGACGACTACTATCAACACGGATAGTTGAGCGCTGTATCCACTGAGCCAGGAAATTTCCGAAAGGTAAACGTCGAGACGCTGGGCTATGGTCGCTCCGCCGAAAATACCGGTGAGGATTCCAATGAGCGTGATGCCGATTTGCACGGTAGAAAGAAATCGGTTTGGCGAGTCCTTAAGCTTAAGCACTTGTTTAGCCGCCGCACTTTTTTTATCAGCCAGTACCTGTAAACGAGCCTTACGGCTTGATACAATAGCTATTTCGGAAGCCGAAAACACACCGTTTAATAGAATCAACGCCAAGATAATCAGCGACTCTGTAAGCATGAAGCTAAGATAACAATTAATTTACATAAACAAAAGTCAAGGAATACAGCGCTACGCTTCATCCAAGACCAGTTTCTTTGGTTTTTTTACTTGTTGCTTCAGCAGCGCCAGGTTAACCACTTCATGCATTTCGGTAACATAGTGAAACGTCAGATCCTTGATATAATCTTCCTTAATTTCAAGCACGTCCTTTTTATTGGCTTTCGAGAGTATCACCTCTTTGATATCGGCCCGTTTGGCAGCCAATATTTTTTCTTTTATGCCGCCTACCGGAAGCACTTTTCCACGAAGTGTGATTTCACCAGTCATGGCCAGCTTCTCTTTCACCTTGCGTTGCGTAAAGCTGGAGGCCAACGCTGTAAGCATCGTGATGCCGGCTGACGGTCCATCTTTCGGCGTGGCGCCGGCAGGTACGTGTATGTGTACATCCCACTTATCGAACACGCCATAGTCGATGCCAAATTCGTCGGCATTTGCACGAAGATAGGCCATGGCAATGCTGGCTGATTCCTTCATTACATCGCCCAGGTTGCCGGTCAAGGTCAATTTCCCTTTTCCAGGACTTAAGCTTGACTCGATGTACAGGATGTCACCCCCAACTTGGGTCCACGCGAGTCCGGTCACGACTCCAGCCACTTCATTACTTTCATAAAACTCCTTGTCGAATATGGGGGCGCCAAGGATCTGCTCTACGGTCGCGGCATCGATTTGCTTCGGTAGCGGATCCTCCATCACCACGTGGGTAGCGATTCCACGCACGATCGATCCGATTTTCTTTTCCAATCCCCGCACACCAGACTCGCGGGTATACTCGTCGATGATTTTTTCGATGACCTTGGGTCGGATGGCCACATCCTTGGGTTGCAGCCCATGCAGTTCCCGTTGCTTCGGTATTAAGTGCTTTTTGGCGATTTCGATCTTTTCTTCAATCGTATAGCCATTGACCTCAATGATTTCCATCCGGTCAAGAAGTGCCGGTTGTATGTTGGTCAATGAGTTGGCCGTAGCGATAAACATCACGTTTGACAAATCATAGTCCAACTCCACATAATGGTCATAAAAAGCGTTGTTCTGCTCTGGATCGAGCACTTCCAGCAATGCAGAAGAAGGATCGCCGCGGAAGTCGCTGCCTACTTTGTCAATCTCGTCCAGTACAAATACGGGGTTGGAAGCTCCTGCCTTTTTGAGTGACTGGATGATCCTTCCCGGCATGGCACCGATATAGGTTTTTCGATGCCCCCTGATTTCGGCCTCATCACGGATGCCGCCGAGCGCCATACGGGTATATTTACGTCCCAATGCCTTAGCGATGGATTTGCCCAAGGATGTTTTTCCCACCCCCGGAGGGCCCACAAGGCAGAGGATTGGAGCCTTCATGTTTCGTTTGAGTTTCAGCACCGCCAAGTACTCGATAATCCGTTGTTTGACTTTATCTAAGCCATAGTGATCCCGGTCCAGAACGCGTCGGGCCCGGTGCAAGTCAAAATTATCTTTGGTGAAGTCATTCCACGGTAGCTCAAGGAGGAGTTCGAGGTAATTGACCTGTACGGAATAATCCGCGGCAGCCGGATTGATGCGGGCCAGTTTGTCCAGTTCCTTATTAAAGTGCTCATCGACTTCCTTAGACCACTTTTTCGACTTTGCGCGTTTCCGCAGGTCTTCCATCTCCAAATCAGGCGTGTTACCCCCTAATTCTTCCTGGATGGTCTTCAGCTGTTGATTGAGGAAATAATCGCGTTGCTGCTTATCTAAGTCGCCTCTTACTTTGTTCTGTATCTGTGTTTTAAGTTCCAGTAATTGAAGCTCAACATTGAGCTGTTCCAGCACCTTTGAAGCACGCTTTTCCAAATCAGCCATTTCCAGCAATTGCTGTTTGAAAGACAGGTCTGCGTTGAGGTTGGAGGAAATAAAATTAATCAAGAACGCTGGGCTTTCAATGTTTTTTATAGCGATACCCGCCTCGCTGGGAATATGCGGCGACAGCTGGATAATTTGCAGCGCCATCTCCTTGATGGAAGAGAGCAGGGCATTGAACTCCCTGGTCGCTTTGTGTTTTTTTTCTTCAAAGCGTTCAATAAAGGCTTTGATATACGGATCGCTTTGAATCTGATCGCTTAGTCTGAAACGCTGCTTTCCCTGGATGATTACCGTTGTGTTGCCATCAGGCATCTGCAATATTTTGATGATCATGGCCACCGTGCCTACCTTGTTTAGCTGGTCAAACGTTGGGTCCTCGATCGCCATGTTTTGTTGCGACACAACGCCGATGATGCGATCGCCTTTATAAGCGTCCTTTACCAACTTTATGGACTTGTCCCTGCCCACTGTAATGGGAATAACCACACCGGGGAATAATACCGTATTGCGCAGAGGCAGGATTGAAAGCGATTCAGGAAGATCGGCGTTGCTCATCTCATCTTCATCTTGCTGGCTTAACAATGGGAAGAATTCGGTGTCTTCATTTATGATAGGTATTGCCTGATTAAAGTCAAATGGATCGAAATTACTCATGAATATTTTTTGTTCTTTTATATAGGCGCCACATTGGCAGTCCCTATCTATTGTGCTTGTTTAATCTATCTTTATTTCGTGATGTATATGTATGTGCAATGGTTATGCCAATAGCAAACTTTTCTGATAATTCCATGTTAAGTTGTATCATCAAGACACGTTTACTGAAAAAAAGTCAGCTGTAGGAACAGGATAGCTTAGTTGTATGCTACGCACCACATCTGCTAATATATAAAAACTATTTTTGATAAATAATAAAATGGACCTTTTAGAGTTTTATGTTTTAAATTTCATTTGGGAAGTTGTGTGACGCAAATTGTATTTGAGTATAATAATAATTATGTTTGTAGCATGGAAATTGTACCATTAGATGGCGGAAAGCCGCTTTAGGAGGATATCGTAGAAAAGGCAGAAAGGATTTTTGTAATTTAAAAGTGATGAAAAGAAACAAATTAAACATTTTTTTTAGAGGGCTTAACCGTGTTGTTTCGGGTGCAGCATTATGTTTTGCAGTGCTGGTAGCGCAGGCTCAGACTACCGAAACGGCGCCCAGCAATCCTAATGTTCGTTTAGGACAGAAAGCCTTGATTGACGGGGATTTCAAAGCGGCTGCCAGCCATTTACAAAAGGCAATGCCGGCCGAGTCGGGAGATCCGGATGTCATGTATATGTTGGGATATTCGCAGTACCAAATCGGAGACTATAGGAAGGCGTTGGAATCTTTTGGTAAAGTGGTGCAATTGCGCCCCGATCACGAGTCGGCATACTATTATCGTGGTAAAGCTAACAACATTTTGGCTGTGCAGATCGACACAAAAATCAGCTCCAGCAATCGGGAAAAAATGTTGAACGCCGCTATCGCGGATTACACCAAAGCCATCGAATTGAATGCCGCTGATACCAAGTATTACCAAAACAGGGGGATTGCTTATCGTGATTTGGGCATCCTGCGGGGTACCTCAGGCATGGCCAATTACGATAAGGACAAGGCGATTGACGCCTATGACAAGAGCATCGCTGATTTCGAACAGGTTTTGAGCATGACGCCGGGTAAGAAAGATATCCAAACGGAGATCAAGAAAGCAAAAGTTTACCGGGATAACCTGAAGTAAAAAGATTGGCTGTCGAAACAAAACGTAGAAAAGGCTTTGCGGTACCGCAAAGCCTTTTTAGTTGGAATCCTGTCCCTTTAGCGGATAAAGGCACTCACGGCGTAATTGCTTTCACCAATGATCTGTACCCGTTGTTTTCTGATGATTCGATATAGCGAATCAGGATAATAGTCAAGTTGCTCGCCAGTCTGGTAAAGCATATTTTGTACCTTATTGACAATCCGGATACGTTTGATGTGGCCATTCGTATCTTTTTCCACCGTAATCTGTTCAGTGCGCAAGTCCGGGTCGATGGCGGTATAAGTCAGCAAAGACGCTGTACTGTCCACTTGATAGCTATGCTGCCAAGCCGGCTTGTTGATGTCAGACTCGATAAACAATGCCAGTTCATTTTGCCAATTACCAATCCGGACATCATGAGTTTCTGTTTCGCCGTTTTTCGATACGGTTTTTGTAACCGTCGGTGCACGTTCCTGCAGCCGCGTTGCCTCGCTGTTGAAATACGCTTCCAGGCCGAAATAAGGGCTTGTTTGGCTGTCGGACTGGACGTCGGCAGACCCAGTACAGGATATTACCCACACCGAAAATGCGCAAAGGAGGCTTGCGCTGAATATCCGATTACGTTGAACCATGCGCCACTAAACCAATATCGTTCCCGTCATTTCCGCAGGAATAGGCAGCCCCATCATCGTTAGTATCGTAGGCGCGATATCGCCGAGCTTGCCGTCAGACACGGACTTGTAGTCGTTGTCAATCAATATACAGGGGACAAGGTTTGTTGTATGCGCCGTATTGACCGAACCGTCATCGTTGATCATAAATTCAGCATTGCCATGGTCAGCAATGATAATGAATGAGTAACCAGCTTTAAGCCCGCATTCCACAACCTGCCTGGCGCAGCCATCCACGGTTTCCACCGCTTTGACTACCGCGTTGAATACGCCGGTGTGCCCCACCATATCGGGGTTGGCAAAGTTGAGGCAGATAAAATCCGGTTTGTGTGTGACGATATCATCACATATCGCATCGGCGACGCCTTGTGCGCTCATCTCGGGCTGCAGGTCATACGTCGCAACCTTGGGCGAAGGGATGAGTATGCGGTTTTCACCATTGAACACCTGCTCGCGGCCACCGGAGAAAAAGAAAGTGACGTGCGGATATTTCTCGGTTTCGGCGATGCGCGTTTGAGTTTTATTGTTCGCTTCGAGCACTTCGCCCAGGGTATTGACGAGGTTATCTTTGAGAAAGAGCACCTGAACATCCTTAAATGTCTCGTCATAAGTAGTCATGGTGAGGTAGCGCAATTGAAGCGGATGCATACCCTGTTCCGGAAAGGCCCGTTGCGTAAGTGCCATCGTGATCTCACGCCCTCGGTCCGTACGGAAATTGAAACATACCACGATGTCGCCATTTTTGATCGTCGTAAGCGGAGTGCCATAGGCGTCGGTCTTGACGATTGGCTTAACGAATTCATCGGTGACACCCGCTTCATAGGATTGCTGTACGGCCTTCGCCAAGTCCTGCGTAGATGTCCCAATGCCATGCACCAACAAGTCATATGCCTGTTTTACACGTTCCCAGCGGTTGTCGCGGTCCATCGCATAGTATCGGCCAATCGCCGAAGCCAGCTGCCCTGTACTCGACGAAAGAAACTGTTCCATGTTAGTCAGGTAGCCAACACCGGAATGCGGGTCGGTATCCCGTCCATCCAAAAAGGCGTGGATAAATACCTGGTCATTGCCAAGTCCCGCATGTTTTGCAGCATCACACAAGCCTTTCAGGTGTAAGGTGTGCGCATGCACACCACCATCAGACAGTAAACCGATGAAGTGCACATGCTTGCCATTGTTTTTGGCGTATGCAAAAGCCTCCTGAAGGAGCTGGTTTCGTTCAAACTCCCCCTCTCTGACGGCCTTATGTATCCTTCCAAGCTCTTGGTAGACGATTCTTCCGGCCCCCAAATTCATGTGGCCAACTTCCGAATTTCCCATTTGGCCTTCAGGAAGGCCAACCGCTTCGCCGGAAGCCTCTAATTTAGCATGCGGATAGCGGGATAATAGTTCATCCAAAAAAGGTGTATTTGCCGCTAACACAGCATTTGACTGATCCTCTTTGCCATAACCTAAACCATCTAAGATTATGAGCGCTACTTTTTTATTCGTATTCACAGCAACAAACTTAGACAAAGTTGCTTTTATATGCAATTATAATCGCGTTCATAAAAGCAATATGACCGATAGCGCCTTGCCGCCGAGAAAACTTTTATCGGGAAAATATAATCCCATTGCTGTGAAAAAATGGGGCGAAAGCCGCGTAGCCGCAAATGACTTTCCGGAAAAAATGGCATGTTTTTGGCTAATGATACCCCAGAAAGAGCATTGGCGGTTTAAAATGCCTTTTGTAGAAAAAATGCTACACTTTCTTATGCATTAAAGTTTTAATATTGCCAATTAGCAAACAACACGCTTGAATAAACAACTACGGTGGAAGTAAAGGGAAACAGATTAATAAGAAGGGCAACGATTACGGGGATAACGTGCTTATTTATGGTGTCGAGCCTCGCCCATGTCAGCGATGTAATCGATGATATTGCCTCATGTATCCGAAGCGCCAATACGAAGGAACTCTCCAAATATTTTTCTTCCACGGTAAGTATGACCCTGCTGAATGACGAGGGCATTTATTCGCGGGTTCAGGCCGAGATTATCCTGCGCGATTTTTTTGGCAGAAATACACCTACGGGGGTGAAAATGGCCCATAGGCTGGATTCCAACCCCAGCTTCAGGTATGTTGTGCTCAACCTGGAAACCTCCAAGGATACCTACCGGGTTTCGTATAAGTTGACAAACAATGAAAATACCTTTCAGGTAACGGAGTTCCGTGTTGAATCCGTTTACTAACCATTGCCTAATTTTACTTTTATTCGCATTATTTTATTTTTAATAGCCATCTTAGCAGCGTTTTTAACCAAATGCTTGAATGTTTGTATACCTGGATAGCCATCGCTTATGACAGGTATAAATGGTTTTGATGCTATATCGAATGACTCAAGAAGAAAAGGACAGGCTGCGCCGATTCATCGAGGCTGCACTTGCTGAAGATGTCGGGGAAGGCGATCATACAACGCTATCAATTATCGCCCCGGGGAAAATCGGGGAGGCGCAATTAATTATCAAGGAGCGGGGCGTGTTGGCGGGCGTAGAGGAAGCGCTTGCGGTGTTCGACCAAGTGGATCAGGGGTTGCACGTATCGGTCTTTCTTGAAGACGGGCACGAGGTGCAAGTCGGCGATGTTGTCTTGCAGGTAGAGGGCAGCATTCACAGTATTCTGATGGCAGAAAGGCTGGTATTAAATATCATGCAGCGCATGAGTGGTATTGCTACGGCTACCCATCGGATTGCGGTGGCCCTGGCTGGCACGCCAACCAAGGTATTGGACACCCGCAAGACAACGCCCTTGATGCGATTTTTAGAGAAAAAGGCGGTATCCTTAGGCGGCGGGGTCAACCATCGATTCGGTCTCTATGATATGATTCTGATTAAAGACAACCATGTAGACTATGCAGGCGGCATCAAGCAAGCCATCGAGCATGCAAACCAATACCGGAAAACCCTGGACAAGCCCATTGCCATTGAAGTCGAAGTCCGGAATCTTGACGAAGTAGCCGAAGCGCTGAATGTCGGGGGTGTTGATCGGATTATGCTGGATAATTTCAGCCCCGACCAGGTACGGGAAGCGGTGACACGCATTGACGGCCGGTTTGTGACCGAGGCCTCGGGGGGCATTACAGAAGAAACGGTCCGTCAGTATGCAGATGCCGGTGTGGATTACATTTCCATAGGTGCACTTACCCATTCGGTCAAAAGCTTGGACATGAGTTTAAAAGCCAAACTTATCGAGTAATAGGTAGATGTTGTTTTTTGCGTCTTTTTCGTTAACTTGCGATTCATGATATCGATTTATTTAGTCGGGGCAGTCGTGTTAGCCTATCTATTCGGTTCTATTCCCACAGCCGTATGGTTAGGCCAGTCGTTTTACGGCGTAGATGTACGGGAATATGGAAGTGGCAATGCAGGAGCAACCAACACGTTCCGGGTATTAGGCACCAAGGCCGGTGCAGCCGTTATGTTTATCGATATCCTAAAGGGCTGGACGGCCACCAATCTCGCTTATTTTATCGGGCCATCCGTCACCGGTCCACAAGCGGCAGCCCAATTTGTCAACTATCAGCTGGCGTTGGGTGTCATAGCGGTACTGGGTCACCTTTTTCCTGTTTTTGCGGGCTTCAGGGGCGGCAAGGGAGTCGCTACACTATTTGGGATGATATTAGCGGTCCATTTTCAGGCGGCGCTGGTCTGTGTGTCCGTTTTCATCATTATGCTGCTTCTTACGCATTATGTATCATTAAGCTCTATCACGGCGGGATTTGCGTTTCCGTTTAGTATCGTCTTTTTGTTCCATACGTCGGTCAAGTCAGTTTTGCTATATGGGATGTGCATCTGCGTGTTGATTTTAATTACCCATCAGAAAAATATCGAACGGTTGCTGAAAGGTAAGGAATCAAAAGTTTATTTGTTCCGAAAACGCAGTACATAGTCTGTGCGGCAATTCGGCATGTATATTGCTGTTTGGCATAACAAGGATCGTCAATCGAACAGTGTTAAATTTGAACGTCATGAAACCATTTATTAAAGGCACTTTTTTATTACTGATTTTTGCAACAATCGTTTCCTGTGCAACCGTGCCGCTGACCGGGCGGAGGCAATTGAGTTTAGTCAATGAGGCAGAGATCCAGCAGCAGGCGGCGCTGGCCTATCGCGACTTTTTGGGCGATTCGAAAACCAAAATAATCAAAGGGACATCGCAGGCGCAACAGGTACAACGCGTAGGACAGAACATTGCCGCTGCGGTGACCCGCTTCCTGCAAGAAAACGGGTATGGTAATCAATACAATTTCGAATGGGAATTTAACCTCATTCAGGAAGATCAGATCAATGCTTGGTGTATGCCTGGCGGTAAGGTAGCTATCTATACCGGTATTCTGCCTGTTACGAAAAATGAGGCCGGCCTGGCTACGGTAATGGGGCATGAGATCGCACATGCTATTGCGAAACATTCTGCCGAGCGCATGTCGCAGACCATTATTGCACAGGCCGGGGGAGTAGCAGTGGATGTCGCCACCGCCGAGCGGTCCAATACCACCCGTGCAGTGCTTAATACCGCATACGGATTGGGTGGGCAGCTTGCACTGTTGAGTTATTCGCGAAATCAGGAGAGCGAAGCGGACCGGCTGGGGCTTGTTTTCATGGCGATGGCCGGCTACAACCCCAATGAGGCTGTCGGATTCTGGGAACGCATGGCACAGGCAAAGCAAACCCAGGGCGGAGGTGCTCCACCGGAGTTTTTAAGTACCCACCCCAGTGATGCGCGGCGTATCAACAACATCCAGCGCTTGATACCCGAAGCCATGGCGTATTACAAGAAGTAGCGGTTTTCGCGCGGTTTTTCGTATGTTTGTGCAATAAACAACACATGCGAAATGACGAAGCAAACGGATATAGGAGCCATCCGAGCAGAATACGAAATGGGACAGCTCGATGAGGGCGATGTCCTGCCCGATGCCGTTGCCCAATTTCAGAAGTGGTTTGACGAGGCACTCGATCGGCAGGTCATGGAGCCCAATGCCATGGCCTTGTCCACGGTCTCCGCAACGGGTCGGCCATCTTCTCGGATCGTGCTACTCAAACAACTGGATGAATCAGGTTTTGGTTTCTTTACCAATTACGAAAGTCAGAAGGGCACCGAGCTGGCAGGCAATCCATACGCTGCCCTGCTGTTTTTTTGGCCGGAATTGCAGCGCCAGGTGCGTGTCAGCGGCCGGGTGGAGAAGATGATTGACGAGCTCTCGGATCGCTATTTTCAGTCTCGTCCCAAAGGCAGTAAGCTGGGTGCTCTCGCGTCGCCCCAAAGCCGGCAGATTACAGGGCGGAGTGTGCTGGACAACCGATTGGCTGAACTCGAAGAGCAGTATCAAAACGTAGCATATATCCCAAGGCCACCGCACTGGGGTGGGTACCGGTTAGTGCCGGACTTGGTGGAATTCTGGCAGGGAAGGGGCAGCCGGTTGCATGACCGGCTGGTTTACGAAAAGCAGGACGGGCAATGGACGATCAAGCGGTTGGCACCTTAAGCAGGGCGTTTAATATGGATGTTTTTTTACGCGTTAAATCCTTGCTTGCCGCGCAGTTCGGCGAAGCGGTTGTCGTAGGCGAGGAAGTGGCCGGATTGCAGCCGGCGCTAATTATATCGGGCGAGTGGCTGCCGCAGGTGTGTTTGTTTTTGCGGGATCATGAAGCAACTTATTTCGATTTTCTATCGTGCATCAGTGCTGTCGATAATGGGCCAGCTGCCGAAACATTTACCGTGGTGTACCATCTGGCCTCCATTCCGCACCAACATCAGCTTACGCTCAAAGTCATGATACAAAACGATCGGCGGTTGGATAATTTGCCTGTCGTGCCCAGTGTAAGTTCGGTATGGCGTACTGCCGACTGGCATGAACGGGAAGCGTTTGATCTCATGGGCATCTATTTTGAAGGCCACCCCGATCTAAGACGGATATTATTGCCCGACGATTGGCACGGGTATCCTTTGCGTAAGGATTATGAAGAAGCTGAAACGTATCACGGTATCCCCATTAAGTAAGGCAAGATATCAGAGCTACAATCAGTATGAGCGAAACACCTTATCAAGAAGCCCAGCGCGCTTATGAAGCCCGGATAGCGGCCATTGGCGCCGAAGAGATGGTCATCAATATGGGGCCGCAACACCCGTCGACACACGGCGTATTGCGTCTGCAACTGATTACAGACGGTGAGCTTGTGAAAGAAGTCATCCCGCATGTTGGTTATTTGCACCGTTGTTTTGAGAAGCACGCCGAATCCATGAATTACGGAAAGACCATCCCGTTCACGGACCGGATGGATTATTTGGCCTCCATGAATAACAGCCATGCGTTTGTAATGGGGGTAGAGCGCATGCTGGGCATCGAAAAGCAATTGCCCAAGCGGGTTGAATACATCCGCGTTTTGGTATGTGAGCTCAACCGTATTGCTTCCCACCTGATTGCAATCGGTACCTATGGTATCGATATCGGCGCATTTACGCCGTTTATGTGGTGTTTTCGTGACAGGGAGCATATCATGAATATGTTGGAGTGGGCTTCCGGCTCAAGAATGTTGTACAACTACATTTGGGTAGGCGGATTGTTTTACGACCTGCCAGTGGGGTTTGAAGCCCGTTGCGCTGAGTTTGTGCAGTATTTTAAGCCCAAGTTGGCCGAGCTGGACGAGCTGTTGACCAATAACCGGATTTTCGTGTCACGTACTGCCAATATTGGCGTGTTGCCTGCTGACGTGGCTATCAACTACGGCTGTTCGGGTCCAATGTTGCGGGCCTCCGGTGTAAAGTGGGACCTACGAAGGGTAGACGATTATTCCGTTTATCCGGAGCTTGAGTTCGATATTCCAATAGGGGAGGGAGAAATGGGTCACGTAGGAGACTGTTGGGATCGCTTCAAAGTACGCGTGGAGGAAATCAAGGAGTCGGTGCGGATTATCGAACAATGTCTGGATCGCCTGACCAAGGCATTAAAACGAACGGCAGATTTCGATCCGAGGGCCTTGGTACCCAAGAAGGTCAACTTGAAGGCGCAGGATTACTACGTGCGTGCTGAAAACCCAAAGGGTGAGCTGGGATTTTATTTTATTACACAGGAAAAGACAGACATCCCCAAGCGGGTGAAGGCCCGTGGCCCAAGTTTCCACAACCTGTCGGTGCTACCGGAGCTGGCGAAGGGTGTACTTATCGCTGATTTAATAGCCATATTGGGTTCAATTGATATTGTTTTGGGAGAAGTTGATCGATAATTCCGCATTTATGGCGATATTCAGCGTTGTCCGGGTTAATGGACCGCGTTTTTGGCAGATATAAAAAAATAATTTAAAATAATTTTGAAAGTGTGAAATAAACACTATCTTTGCACTATCATAATTTAGGTTTATAATTGGTTAGTAAAGGTTTCCATTCTCCCCGTTTGGAAACCTTTCGTTTTTTAGTGAGGTGTTTATTTTCGGTGCTTGCCTGCCGGTTCAGCGGGGGGCATAAAAAAAACCACTTGGAGTAACCCAAGTGGTTTTTAGCAGGAGTAGTCTTTACTGCTTAGAAGTAAAACTGTACACCAAGCCGTGGAGCCAAAGAGTTAGCATTCAACCCAAAAGAGTTGGTGGTTACGTTGCTTCCTTCTTCCGGCTTAATGCTGGAGTTCTGATAGTATAAACCTCTTACTGAAAGTTCAATGCCGATTTTGCTCGTTGGGAAATATGCGAATCCCGGAGCCAGCTCAACACCGTAGCTTTCAACGTTGCCCAGTTTGGTGTCGTCAGCCTTTGCTGTACCCCAGGCCATGGGTACTGAAAGTTGGCCAAAGAACTTGAAATTGCTGTCGCCTTTGTATAACCGGGCAAACGGCGCCACGCTGAACGCGTGTACGGTATTGCTGCTTGAGAAAACGTCTGCGCCTGCAGTGTTTTTCTCGTACGCATAGCCAATGCCGGTACCCACGGCAAAATTGTCACTGACAAAGTAGCCCACGGAAGGGATGATGCCCAGTGAATGGCTGTCGATGTCAGCGTCCTTGACGCTTGTATAGTCATACGACACGTTTCCGCCCAAAATGAATTTTCCTTTTTCAGTTTGTGCATTAGCTACGAAAGTTACTGCAATTGCAGCGGATAAGGTTAAAAATAGTTTTTTCATGATGTTAAAAAATTTAGTTAAAATTTTGCCATTTTGCTGTTAAACAATTTGACTTTTTAAGTCAATATGCAATTGCAGTGCCAAAATTCATGAGTTGGATATGAAATATGTCATCCTTAGGTCTCTTTTTATAGCAAAGTGATTTAGATATAATTATTGTCTATTGTATGTCAAAAAGCTTTTTTTTTACCAGAGTCAGATTTTGGTATTGAATTGACGGCCGGCCTTTTTTCTGGGATGTGTAGTGAGCTGACTTTTTGATATTTATAGTCAGTGCTAAATAACAAGGGCCAAAACGGAATTCCGTTTTGGCCCTTTCCTTTATAAGAAATTTAGTGAAATGTGCCGTTATTCGAAGTACTCCTTTATGCGTTCGAAAAAGGTTTTTTCGTTCTTTCCCGGCTGGGGCCTGAAATTTGGCGAATTGCGCAAGCGTTCGAGGAGCTCCTTTTCTTCAGCGGATACGACTTTCGGGGTCCACACGTTGACGTAAACCAACTGGTCGCCCTTATGGTAGGAATTAACTTCAGGTACACCCTTCCCTTTAAGCCTTAATATCTTACCTCCCTGGGTGCCGGCTTCAATTTTAATTTTTGCCTTGCCGTCAATAGTGGGGATTTCGGCGCTCGTACCCAGTGTTGCGTCGACGAAGTTAATGTACAAATCGTAAATTACGTTGGTGCCGTCGCGTTTAAGGGTTTCGTGCGGTATCTCTTCAATGAGGATGATCAGGTCGCCTGGCACACCGCCACGTGGGGCGGCATTGCCTTTGCCGCTCATGGACAACTGCATGCCTTCGCTTACGCCAGCCGGTATATTGATGCTGATAGTTTCCTCGCCGCGTGTCAATCCGTCACCATGGCAGACGGGGCACTTTGCCGAAATTTCTACGCCTTCCCCATTACAGGTAGGGCAGGTGCTGGTGGTTTGCATCTGGCCAAGAATGGTATTGGTGACCCGGCGCACCGTGCCAGTACCGCCGCAGGTACGGCATGTATGAAAGGATGCTTTGTCCTTTGCGCCGCTTCCGTCGCACGTGGTGCAGATGACCTGTTTGTTTACTTTTATTTTCTTTTCGGCTCCTTTGGCGATCTCCTGTAGGTTGAGTTTTACTTTTATCCGTAGGTTGGTGCCCTTGGCTACCCGGCGGCCACCA
Source organism: Parapedobacter sp. ISTM3 (assembly GCF_016533505.1). NCBI lineage: Bacteria > Pseudomonadati > Bacteroidota > Sphingobacteriia > Sphingobacteriales > Sphingobacteriaceae > Parapedobacter > Parapedobacter sp. ISTM3. The sequence continues at coordinate 104,135 of NZ_JAENGN010000016.1, forward strand.
CGCTGGCCACCGCCGAAGAAACTCTCAAATGGGCTGCCGCCACCACCGAAGATATCCCCGAACTGGCTGAAGATATCCTCCATATTCATATTGCCGCCACTGAAGCCGCCGGAAGCACCGCCTGAGTGTCCAAAACGGTCATACCGTTGCCGCTTTTCGGGATTGCTGAGTACTTCGTATGCCTCCGCCGCTTCCTTGAATTTTTCTTCAGCTTCCTTATTGTCCGGATTTTTATCCGGGTGATACTTGATGGCCAGTTTTCGGTAAGCTGACTTTATTTCCGCTTGATCTGCGTTTCGCGAAACGCCCAATACATCATAATAATCTCGTTTTGCCATGCTTACTTACTATTAACTGCCAACAACAACTTTGGCATGCCGCAATATCTTGTCATGCAAAAAGTAACCTTTTTCGATCTCATCGATTACTTTGCCCTTCAGGTCTTCACTCGGCGCAGGCACGTTGGTAATCGCTTCCTGCAATTCGGCGTCGAAGGGTTTTCCAATTGATTCCATTTCTTTCACTCCTTGGTGGACCAAGACATTTTTTAGTTTATGCCCCACCAGCGATACGCCTTCTTTCAGGGGAGCAACTTCGGTAGCCGTCTCAAATGCTTTCAGCGCCCGCTCGAAATCGTCGATTACGGGTAGTAAACTGGCAATAATCTCTTTGCCGGCAGTCTGCATAAGTTCGATGCGTTCTTTGGCTACTCGCCGTTTGTAGTTGTCAAACTCGGCATATAAACGCAGGTACTTGTCGTTAGCGGCCGCTAATTCAGCAGTTAACCGCTCTTCGGCTGTCGGTTCTTCCTTCATCGGTTCTTCGGTCGTCGTACCTGCTTCGTTTGCGCTTTGCACATCGGTTGGCTGCATTTCTTCCGCAGCAGATTCTTTTTCTACCATTATTTCGTTATCCTGATTCTTTTTTTTGTTTTTCGCCATAGTTAGTTGTCGTTACTGTTGTCAACTAGTTAATCCGGGTCTCAATTTTATTGCCAATAGCGAAATATCGGTCACCCTGTCAGTTCCGTGCGGCGACGGGCCCGCAAAATGGCGGGCTGAGGGAGGCACGATAGCCGCGGCGGCTATATCGCCACATTATCGAGCAAAGCGCCATTGGCCGTCTTAATGATACGCGATGGCATATTGCGGATGATCTGGTAATCGTGCGTTGCCATAAGGATAGCTGTTCCGCCTCGGCTGATTTCCTTCAGCAACAAAACAATCTCTTCGGAGGTTTCGGGGTCGAGGTTGCCGGTGGGCTCATCTGCCAGGATAATTTCCGGATTATTCAGCAGTGCACGCGCGATGACCACCCGTTGTTGTTCACCGCCGGACAGTTCATGAGGCATCTTTTTCAATTTGGAACGAAGCCCCACTTTTTCCAGCACATCCAGCATTCGAGCATTGATAAGGGCTTTATCTTTCCAGCCTGTGGCCCTAAGTGCAAACTCCAGGTTTTTTTCCACGGTGCGATCGGTAAGCAGGTGGAAATCCTGAAAGACGATTCCCAGCTTCCTGCGTAGAAAAGGTACTTCGCGTGCGCTAAGTTTCTTCAGATCGAAGCCCGCCACCATTCCCTCTCCGCTGGCGATATGCAAGTCGCCGTAAATGATTTTCAGCAGGCTGCTTTTTCCGCTCCCCGTCTGGCCGATGAGGAAAACAAATTCGCCTTTATTGATTTTCAGATTTACGTTGGCAAGCACCAAGTGTTTGGGTTGGTAGATATCAACGCCTTTGAGTGTAATAACCGTATCGCCTATCATAAGCTTACAATTCTAGTTTCTTGATTTGTCCAAAAGGCATCTTTTGCACAATTTCCATGATATACTCCGCTTTATCGGCCAGCCCAAGTTTTTCCAATGATTTATCCGGGCGGTCTACCCTGAAGTAGGCAAGCAATGTAAATGCATCATCACGCAACTGGACATAATCCGGTATTTTAGCTACGCCCTTGACCTTAATGACATACATGGTGTGGCAAAGTTAACATTAATTAGGTGAAAGATGAAGGCTTTATCGATGTTCAGCCAAAAAGTCCAACGTATTTACGCCATCCGCATAATCGTCGAGTGCCGGCCGCTGGCTTTGGCCAAACCGGACAGTAGGTACAGCGGTTTCCAGCGGCTCAAGGCTGACCGCGCATTGCAATTGGGCCGCTGATTCGGCAAGCTTGGCAACGAGCGCATCCCGGTTGTCATATTCCTCCATGTACACCGTGGCCAATGGCGAGGCTATCCGTTCATCAGGTTTTACCAAGAGGAAGCCGTTGTCATAGTGCACATCGCCATTGATGAGATAAATTGATTTGTTATAGTCGTAGTTGTTGGCGTATTTATGGTGGTTAATGATGTCAGAAAAAGGCGTTATACCTTCAAAAAATGCCGACAGCGCGTACCCTTTCGGTACAAAAAGCTTTGCGACGCTTCGACAGCCCAAACCAAAGTAATCAAAGATGTCATTGCCCAACAGCCGGAGCGCTTCAGACGTCTCTTTTCCGGTCAGGACGGCTACGCTGTTGCGGTTTTTCCGTATAATGTGGGGTTTTTTGCCGAAATAGTAGTCAAAATAACGCGCCGTATTATCGCTGCCTGTAGCGATGACCAAATCGAAATTTCCCAAGCGTTCGGCGACGGCAATCTTGCGGGCGAAGGCGGGTTCGATCTCCTGCAGTTTGGTTATCACGTGCGTAATCAGCAGTTGGTCGGCAGTGGCGGGTTTTATTTGGACGTTGAAGCCCGCACAGAGCGCGCACAAGATGTCATGGAAGCCTACCAAGGGGATGTTTCCGGCCAATACCAATCCAACCGTTTGGTCCGTTTCTCCGTCAAATGGGTATGGCTCAAGCCATGCACCAAGTTGCTCTTTGGATAAGTTTAATGCTATGTTTTTCAGTGCTTTATCGATATTAGGCTGGGTAAACCAAGCGTTGTGATATCCGGCGGCTTCTACAACACGCCGTAATTCCGGACTGTCTGCGCGTAGGTAATCTCCCAATAAAGCAAATGCGTCGATACGTTGTTTCTTTGTCAAAATGTTAATCTTTAACCCCGGTTTGCACAATATTTGTATTATCTTTGCAGAAAATCAGCATCGTTTAAAGACGACTGATTAGGTCGTGAACGTTTAGCCCGGTACATCGGCGCGTTCAAAACGGATACAAAAATAAGTTTTTTATTTTATCATAATTGTAAGCGTTAAATGGCAATCAAGATAACAGACGAATGCATCAATTGCGGGGCGTGCGAACCGGAATGCCCAAATAATGCGATATACGATGCAGGGGTGAGTTGGCGGTTTTCGGAAGGTACTGGACTCAATGGGATTATCGATTTCGGTGATGGCACCACGTTAGATGCAGATGAAGAGCAACCCGCGATATCGGATGAGGTTTATTATATCGTTTCGGACAAATGCACTGAATGTGTAGGTTTCCATGACGAGCCGCAGTGTGCAGCAGTATGTCCAGTTGATTGCTGTGTAGACGACGAGGACGTCCGGGAGACGGAAGAAGAGCTATTGGCCAAAAAGGCGTGGCTGCACGGCGAGTAATGGCGGAATTACGTCGGATACGACAAACAGAAAAAGCCTCCGCCAAGAAACGGGGGCTTTTTCGTTAGCACTGTTAGCACTTACCGGGTATTACCAATACCGGGCAGGGGGCTCGTCTAATTACGCTTTCAGATACGCTGCCGGATATAAAGTGGTCAAATCCTGTGCGCCCATGCGTACCCATAATAATGAGATCGGCTGCCCATTCACTGGCCACGGTCAGTATCTCTTGTTTCGGGGATCCGATTCGGCTAAATGTAAACACCTCCTTTACATCGTGGAATTGCTTACTGATTTCCTCCAGTAGGATTCTCGAATTTTCCTCCTGTATTTCCGTGGTTTCGGGGATGACGATCGGCTGCTGTCCCATTAACGGATCAGCACCGTAGTTTGTCGGTGCCGCCGGCTCGATGACATGTACCAAGGCCACGGATGATTCCATCATTTCAGCAAGGCTGTGGCCATGCTGCAGCGCTTTCTTTGAACATTCGCTGTCATCCGTTGCGATGAGTATGCGGCTGTATTTTGCGGGTTTTGCGTCCATAACTACGAGGCTGATAGGGTTAAACTTTTGTAAAGATAACAACTATTGGTTTAATTTAGTTTTTTCGGCGCGCGAAATATGCAGCGATTGATTAACAAAGTTTGGCGCTACGACAGCTCTTGCATCAGTTTATCAAATTCGGCACGTAGTGCAGCCAACTCGGCTTCAACTTTGGATAGCCGCGCTGCAAGTTCGGCGGACGAGCCTGTGTCACCGGTTTCCAGCTCACTGTCGTCCGGAAGCTCGTCGCCGCCCAACAGGTGCATATAGCGGGCTTCTTTCTGTCCCGGCCGTTTAGGGAGTTGCCTCACATAAGGCGGCTCGGATCCGGCAAGGTTATCCAGCAGCGCTTGGACCTCGTCGAGCGATTCGAATTCGTGCATCCTGCCCGAATTGGTGTTAATCTCTCCCGGTGTCAGCGGGCCGCGCAGCAACAAGAGGCATATGATGGTCACCTCGGCGGGAATAATGGGGTAGACGACCGCAAAATTGTGTTTGTATTTGGTTACCCGGCTCGAGCCCCCGGTGACCGTCGATACCAATCCCTTTTTTCGCAACGAATCCAGCGTGGCAATCACCGTACTGTCGTCGTAATTGACCACCGGTTTCCGCGATGTTTTCTGATTGCATGCCGCAACCAGCGCATTCAGTGTAAGGGGATAGTATTCAGGCGTCACTTTCGATTTTTCCATCAGTGCCCCCAATACGCGTTGTTCTTCAGCAGACAGGACCGGAAGGGTGGGTGTTGTATCCATGGTGTGGTTTACTATCATTTTGTTAGCCATCAAAAATCATGTTTTTATCGCAAATAAACAACTTTGTATTCAATATGGTTGCTTCATTTGCTATCTTCGCCGTCTAATAGATGGCTGTTCCGTTGCTCAAGATCGCTTATCATCCCAGCTATGCCCACCCGTTGCCAGAGGGCCATCGGTTTCCCATGGCCAAGTACGAGTTGATTCCGGCGCAGTTGCTGCACAGTGGCACCGTCCAGCCCGATAATTTTTTTGAGCCGGGGTTGGCCGGCGTTGAAACCATCATGCAAGCACATGCAGCTGACTATTGCCGGCAGTTGCTTGACGTATCCCTCGCTCCGGCGATGGTGAGGCGCATCGGGTTTCCGTTGTCAGCGGCACTGGTTGCGCGCGAACTCCGGATCGTGCAGGGCACGATTGAGGGCTGCTTTTTTGCGATGGAATATGGCGTGGCGTTCAATGTAGCGGGGGGGACCCACCATGCAGGATACGACTGGGGCGAAGGTTTCTGTCTGCTCAACGATCAGGCTGTCGCTGCAGCCCATTTGGTCAATAGCGGTATATGCCGCCAAGTATTGATTATTGATTTGGATGTACACCAAGGCAATGGCACGGCACAGATTTTTGAGGGCGACAGCCGTGTGTTTACGTTTTCGATGCATGGCGAGCACAATTTCCCGTTCCGCAAAGAGCGGTCAGATCGGGATGTCGGCCTGCCGGACGGCACAGGAGATGAAGTCTATCTGGCCTTACTCGCCCAGCACTTGGAGGCGCTTTTCCGCGAAGTGCGTCCCGATTTTGTGTTTTACCAAGCGGGCGTAGACGTACTTGATACCGACAAACTGGGCAAGCTTGCGCTGACCAAAGCCGGATGCCTCAGCCGTGACGAGATGGTGTTCAGCCGCTGCAAATCCGCCAATATACCTGTACAGGTAAGCATGGGCGGCGGCTATTCTCCCCATATTCGCGATATTGTGGACGCCCATTGCCGTACGTTCGCCGCAGCTATCCAATGTTACGATTGAATGCATTCACCATAAATCAAGTACCATGTTTTACCATACCGATGCTGTTATCGAACAGTTGGCCATCCACCGGGTGGGCAATAAGCTACAAGATGAATTTTATGTGCTCAGTGACCACCCCATTGCCTTGGAAGACGAACTGCTGGGGCAACTGCTGATGCATTATTTCTTAAGCCCGTTTGCCAAGGTCAATGAAGTTTATCGGCTGTTTCACGCCAGTGGTACGCTCGCACTCAACGAGGTTTTCCATTTCTCGAAGGCTTTTTTCCAAGGGGAGCTGGGGTTCCACGAGTTGAGCCAGCAGCTATGTAAGCACCTGTTTGAAGCGTCCAATCATCCGAATATCAAAGGCGGTGAGCTATACGTTGTGCGCCTGCGCGGTGTCCAGCTTGAAGGGGAGCTCCATGAGGCTGTTGGCATTTTCAAATCCGAGCATAAAGAAACATACCTCAAGGTATCGCCTCGCCAAGGAGCGTTCGACGTCGATTATGAGCAGGAAGCCATCAACATCAATAAGCTGGATAAAGGCTGCTTGATCGTCAACACCGAACAGGAAGAGGGGTATAAGGTGCTGGTCGTCGATCAGACCAACCGCCAGCAGGAAGCCCTTTATTGGAAAGATGATTTCCTGGGCTTGCGTATACGCAACGATGCTTTTCACCAAACAGGCAATTTTCTGAAAGTATACAAAAAGTTCGTCGATGAAGGGCTGGACGAAGCGTTCGATCTGGAGCGTACAGACAAAATCGACTTACTCAACCGGTCGATGGATTACTTCAAAGACAAAGAAACATTCAAGCAGGAAGAGTTTGAAGAAGAGGTGCTGGGCAATCCGAAGGCCATCAGTCTATTCAACGATTACCGGCAACAGTTTGAGGAGGCATATGAATCGCCGTTCGGCGACCAGTTTGACATTTCCAACCAAGCGGTAAAAAAGGTTCAGGCCGCCTTCAAAAGTGTACTCAAGCTGGATAAGAACTTTCACATTTATGTGCACGGCAAGCGGGAATATATCGAGAAAGGCTACGACGAGGAGAAAGGAATGAATTTCTACAAGCTGTATTTTAAAGAAGAGCACTGATTTTTCCAGTTTTTTTCCAGATTCGACGGCTACTTTGGTCGCCATCAATCCTTATAAGCTGGAAAAAACTTTATGAGCAGTACTAAAGACAGTGTATTCAGTGAGGTGATCAAAAAGCCTTCAGACTTTAAATTCGGCGCTACGGTGGCTAACGCATTCGACGATATGGTGGAGCGCTCGGTACCCTTTTACAACGAGATCCAGCGGATGATTATTGAACAAGCCAGTGATTTCGCCGTACCGGGCACCAACGTCTACGATTTGGGCTGCTCCACGGGTACGACTTTCCTCAACCTGGACCCCTACGTGGATAGTACCGTCCGTTTCATCGGGGTGGATGACTCGACAGACATGCTCGCAAAGTGCGCCGAAAAACTTGAGCAAGCAAACCTTATGCGGGACTATGCGTTGAAGCATGCCGACCTTCATCACGACTTCCACATCGAAAATGCTTCGGTCGTCATACTTTGTCTTACCTTGCAGTTTGTACGGCCGATATACCGAGAAAAGTTGATCCGTAAGATTTACGAAGGCCTTACTTCGGGGGGCGTGCTGCTGATAGCCGAAAAGATATTGGCGGAAGACAGCCTGTTCAACCGCAATTTTATCACCTACTATTATGACTATAAGCGCCGCAATCAGTATAGCGAGCTTGAAATTGCCCAGAAAAGGGAAGCGTTAGAAAATGTGTTGATTCCATACAAGCTCAGCGAAAACATGAAAATGCTGATGGAGGCCGGTTTCGGCCACACCGAAGTGTTTTTCAAGTGGTATAACTTTTCGGGATTCATCGCCATTAAAAACTAACTATTTATGGTGCGCATTGGCAATTTTTTCTTTAGGTACCGCAATTACCTGTTCATCTTCCTTTACCTCGCCCTGTTTATCCCGTCGCCACCGCTATTCAGCGAGCGGGATTTCGGCCCCGATTTTTACTGGTACCCCTTGATCATCGGGCTGGCGATTACCGTTATCGGACAGCTCATCCGGGGCATGACGATTTCGCTGGCATATATCGTACGTGGGGGCAAAGACAAAAAAGTATATGCCGACCGGTTGGTAACCAATGGCATCTTTGCTCATTGCCGCAATCCGCTGTACGTGGGCAACATCCTGATGTTGCTTGGTGTGGGCATTCTTGTCAATTCACTGTTGTACCTTTTGTTTTTTATTCCGCTTTTTTTATTTATCTATCAAGCCATTGTGCTGGCAGAAGAAAAGTTTTTGCGGCGTAAATTCGGCGTTGAGTTCGAGGCCTATGCCCAAAACGTGCATCGCTGGCTGATCAATCCGGTAGGGCTTGCCAAAACCATCTCCGGCATGCATTTTTTATGGCGGAGATGGCTCATCAAGGAATACAATACGCAGGTGGTCTGGCTCGTAGGCATAGCGCTGATCCTTTTTTTCAAGTACACCCACTGGCGTTGGGATGCCGCCACGCGCAATGGGTGGTTCATTGTAGTGCTGCTGACGCTGGCGGTCTACTACCTGACCGTGCGCTACCTGAAAAAATCCGGCAAGTGGGCGGTTGCTGCTTAGCCCCTTAGTTCCTGCCGTTGGCCGGTTGCACACGCGGCATAGATGGCGTCCATGATTTTCAGGTCTTTCAAACCTTCCTCGCCATCCACCGGCACGACCGGTTTGTTGTTATCGAGGATAATGCCCGCCATCTCGTCCATTTGCAAGGTCTGGTGCGTCACATGAGGTTGGGTAAGCTCGCCCTTGTTTGTGCGGCCCTTAATGGGGCCGTATCCGGTTGAGGGCTGCAGCTCGGCAAAGCCCTTTTCGCCGTTGAGGAAAAAGCGGTCGAGGTAATTCATGTTGTATGTAGACAAGCATGACGCCACTGCGCCGCTGGGGAAGCCCAGCTGGAACTGGATGGTTTCGTCCACCCCCTCCTTGAATTTGGCGGTATCGGTTTTGGTTTCCTGTGCGGTGACCCACACCGGCTCTTCGCCCACCATGTAGCGGGCACCGTTTACGGCGTAAATACCGATGTCCATCAGCGAACCACCTCCAGCCAATGCTTTGTCGAGCCTCCATTGGTTCGGGTCGCCGATGCGAAAACCGCACTGGCCCTGAAAGAACATGATTTTCCCCAATTCGCCCGCCTGCCGCATCCGGACCACCTCGAGTGTTTTCGGTTCGAAATGCATGCGGTAGCCTACCAGGAGTTTGACGCCGGCGTTGGCACAGGCATCCACCATTTCCTGGCCTTCTTTAGCGTTTAGCGCCATAGGCTTTTCACAGATGGCATGTTTCCCCGCTTTCGCCACGCGGATGACCTGGTCATGGTGCAGTGCGTTGGGCGTGATTACATACACCGCGTCGATGTCGGGGTTGTCCTTGATGTTATCAAAATTTTCATAGTTATAACGGCTTTTTTCCGGTACCTGGTACTTAGCGCCCCACTCCTGGAGCTTGCCAGGCGTGCCGCTTATCAAGCCGGTTATTTTTGCCCGTTTGCAGGATTGCATGGCCTCTGCCACACGAGAAGCGTATCCCCCGAGGCCCATCAGTGCCACCCGCAGTACGGGGCCTTGGCTGACGGGTAGGCGAAAGTCAGCATGGCCGAATGCATCGTATGACGACAAGAAAGGCATAGCTAAGGCTGAAGCAGCCAATTTTTGCAGGAAATCACGGCGTGAATTCATCATCGTATTTGTTTTATGGTTTTGTAATTTGATAAGGTAACAATACCGTAATCAGTTAGTTTGTCTTTAAGTTACATAGCAAACTTAATTAAATTGCCGCTAATATCCAAAGCGGCAAAATGACCCGCAGGGTCCCTGCGATTATCGTTGCATATCAAAGCAACTTTACCTAAGTTTGTAATACGTCGAGTTGGTTTCCCGGAACAACATTAACTTTTCATCATGATGAACCCAAAACAACTGGTATTCGAGCATTCCCTCACACAAAGAAATGTGGGAAAAAGCGTTGCAGCTAATCAAAACAACAGCAGAGCGAAAATCGGCCGACGGGCCGGCACAAACGAAGTAAACGGGCCGTCAGCAATCAAACCACAGCAGCATGAATGCAATAATCGATGCGGTCTTAGCATTCGCAACGAACGCCCACGAAGGGCAAACGCGTAAGTACACCCCAGAACCCTACATTTCACATCCCATCCGTGTGATGGAGCGCTGCAAACTTCATACAGACCGTGCCGCTATCCATGCCGCGGCTTTGTTGCACGATGTGTTGGAAGATACCGCGGTGGATGCAGCGCAGCTCTCCAGGTTTCTCCATGGCCTTATGCCCGAAAGCATGGCCCGGGAGACGATGACCTATGTCGTGGAGCTGACTGATGTTTATATCAAAAAAGACTACCCGCAATTCAACCGCAAAACGCGTAAACAGCTGGAGCTTGATCGGCTGGCCAATATTTCGCCAAATGCACAGACGATCAAATACGCCGACATCATTGACAACGCATCCGAAATCGCCGTGCACGATCCGGATTTCGCCCGCGTGTTGCTTTCGGAGTATCGCCAGGTACTCAAGCGCCTGGTCGAGGGCGATAGCGCGTTGTACCGGCAGGCGGTAAAGGCAGCATCGTCTTTATCGTAAAGGTTTTGATGGATGGTGGCGGTAATACGTTATTTTAGATAAAAACATCGCAGCCATCTTTTCCGCGCGCCATTTAACCTCTTCCGCTTTTTCACCCTCAAAAAGGCTATCCACCGTATCGCGCCACAGTCCCAGCCAGGTGTTGAAGTGTGCTTCTTCAATAGGTAGAGGAGCATGCGGCGGAAACGGGCTGCCACCATACGTATGTTCGCCCAGTAGAACGGTTTGCCAGAAACGGTACATCTTGTCCAAATGTTCCGGCCAGCGGTCCTGGATGGCGTTGTTGAAGACCGGGCCGATAAGCGCATTGCGCCTTACCATTCCGTAAAACGTATCGACAAGCAGCCGAATGTCTGCGATTGTTTCAATATCTTTCCTATTGCCCATTTGCCAGGTAAATATAACACATTTTACGGAGATTTCCTTATGCGGGCGTTCGTTGTTTCATCGGTGGCGCTATTGGACATCCAAATTCAATTCGACCGGCTTTAACCACGGACTGGAAAGCCTTACGGTCACCGTGCCCGGTTCGCGGGTGGTTTCGATATATGCCAGCAACCGGCCATGGTAAGCGTTGTGGACATTATCGGTATAATCACTCATGTCGGAGTTGTTGCTGCCTTCCAGCCCCAGCAGTCTTGCGGGGCCTTCTATTTCCACGGTGATTTTGTCGTCCGAAATCATCACCGGTATTCCGTTTTCGTCGGTTACGCCGATGGTTATGTGTGCGACATCCCGATCCGCGCTTAACACCGAGCGATCGGCACTTGCCGTAAGCTGGTATGGGCGGTTTGACGTATGGATGGCATAGCGAGCAGCTTCGGCGCCTTCATTTAAGCCTATGGCTTCCAGCTTGCCGGCGCGGTAGGGGATGTCCCAATAATATACGCCGGTTTCCTCATCAAAGCTGGGCGGCGTACCCAGCTGCGTACCGTTTAGCACCAGCTGCACATCAGCACAGTTGGTGTAGCTGACCACCCTTACTGTATCGCCTTCGGCATAGTTCCATATCGGCCATGCATCTATTGACGTCTGCTGCCGTCCGCGGTGGCGGAGTGGGTAGGTGCCGATATACACCATGGGGTCTTCGGCCCATAGCGACTGCCGGTAGTAGCCCCTCGGCTTGATAAACCCGCCAAAGTCGAGCAATCCGGAATAAAATCCCCGAGACGGCCATCTTCCTGACTCGCCGAGGTAGTCAATACCGGTCCACAGAAACTGGCCGAATATATAGTCGTTGTCACGCACAGCTTTCCACGCATTTAAATCATGCCTGTTTTCGCTGCCGTAAATGATGCGTTCGGGGTACGTGCGGTGGTCCTCTTCATAGCGGTTTTCTGTATAATTATAGCCCGCCACATCCAACGCATCCGGGTAACCGGTATAATTTGACATCACCACGCCTGCCAGGGCAGCAGTGACGCGCCGTGACGTGTCGTGCTCCTTGACCACCGTTACCAATCGCTTGGCAATATCGCCCAGTTCCATGGCATCGGGCCGGTCCGGCTGATAGCCGCCATAAACCTTCTGTCCGATAGTAGCGCCGTCAAGTACAGGGTGCGAATACGGGTCGTTGGGGTAATCGACCTCATTGCCGATACTCCACAGGATGATGGAAGGGTGGTTTTTGTCACGCAGCACCATGTCGCGCAGGTCGGTTTCTCCCCATTCTTCGAAATTCGGCGCATACCCATCGAAGCCGGGCGTACCGACGTTCCAGCCCTCAATCCATTTCCGCTTTGGATGCCTCCATTCATCAAATGCTTCGTCCATGACCAGTAATCCGAGCTCATCACAGAGGTCATATACATCCGGCGCTTGTGGGTTGTGGCTCATCCGGACGGCGTTGCAGCCAAGCATTTTGAGGTTTTTCAGCCGCCGTTGCCACACTTGCCGGGGGACGGCCGCACCAAGAACGCCAGCATCGTGGTGTATGCAGACCCCCTTTAACTTCATCCACTCGCCGTTGAGTGCAAACCCCTTGTTGGCGTCAAACGTCAAGGTACGGATACCGACCGTGGTGGCCATTTCGTCGATCGTATTTCCCTGTCGGACAATGGTGGTTTGCAGGGTATACAGGTTGGGGTTATTCACAGACCATAGGCTTGGAGACGGCACGCGCATTTCCTGTGCAATAGCTGCTACACTTTTTGCGGCGACCTGCTGCCGTTTTTGCACCTTTGCCACCGGCTTGCTGCTGCCTCGTTGGAATAATTCCTGTACGACGGTCACTTCCGCCGGCGCGTCGGTTGTGTTTTTCACCTTAGCTTCTACATCCAGCAAAGCCATATCCGTTTTGACATCTTTCGCAGCATAGCTTATCCCCCAAAGGTCGATATGCACTGGATTGGCATACGTCACGTATACATTCCGATAAATCCCCGAGCCGGTATACCAGCGCGAATCGGCATACCGGCTATGATCGACCTTCACCGCAATCGTGTTTTCCGTTCCAAAGTTGACATAAGGCGTAAGGTCATATTGGAAAGACACATATCCATTGGGGCGTTTGCCCACAAGGTGTCCGTTTACAAAGACTTCACTGTTGTTGTATACCCCTTCGAAATAAATATACACCTGCTTACCTTCTTTATCAGCGGGTATATGGAGCTGTTTCATGTACCAGCCGATACCTCCGGGCAGGTACCCGGTAGCGCTGGCCAGCGTGGGGCTCAGCGGAGCTTCCACGCTCCAATCGTGCGGCAGATTTACCGGTCGCCAATTGTCATCATCCCATTTGGCTGCAGCACCGCTATCGAGGTCGCCTTGGTGGAATTTCCAATCGTCATTCAAGCGTACCGATTGGTTTGACAGCTGCGCGCAAAGAGCGGCAGGCAGAAGCAGCGAAAGCGCAAGTGTGCTGAGCGAAAAAAGGTGTTTTATTTGCATGATTGAATATTGTAAGTACTAAGAAGATGTTGCTTGTTTTTAATAGCCGTTTTTGTGTGATTTAGTAATCCGGATTTTGTTCCAGTAGGTTATTTGAAGCCAATATTTCTTCCCTTGGTATAGGCAGCCAATAGTGCTTTTTCATAAAGCTCCTGCCATCCAGGGCAATCTTACGCTGATAGCTGAAGGTATCGCCGTTCCGCGTTATCTCTATACCGTATGCCGGTTCATTTTCCGTCTGCTCGGCAATCAGCCACCGTCTGACGTCATAAAACCGGTGTTCCTCGAAGGCCAGCTCAACCTGCCGCTCATTGCGTACCAAGGCACGGAATTGATCCGGACCCAACCCGGTAGGCACGTCCGGCATTGCCACGCCGGCGCGCGAGCGGATAAGGTTTATGGCCTCCCTGGCCGATAGCGTTGCTCCAGCAGGGACGGCATCGGGCCCCACCAATTCGTTTGCCGATTCGGCAAAGTTTAGCAGGATTTCGGCATACCTGAAGTAAATCCAAGGTTGAAGTCCCGCAATATTCCAGGGGTTATTGATGGGCATATCTTCATCCGTAAATTTCATCAGGTAATAGCCCGTCCGGCTGGTATTCCAGTTGGAGGGGCCATCGCGGCTATCGCGGCCGCCGGGCACAAAAGTTTCCACATTGCGGCCACGGTAAGGAGCACCGTTGTAGAGAATGGTTTGATAGAAGCGCGGATCGCGATTGAGGTAAGGCTGCTGTGGGTCATACCCAGACCCGGCCTCGTCAATCGCCATGCCGTTGGCCATGCGGTAAGCATCCACCAAATTCTGCAAGGGTACATTCCCGCCCCAGCCATCGTAGCCGTTTGGTCCATTGGCGATTTCCATGGGCACATGGCGCGCACCGACGGTATAGTAGCGGGCAAAGATGATTTCATTGTCCGTAGAAGCCTTCCTGAACAGCTCCCGGTAGCCACCCTGAGAAATGCTGTACTTATTCAGTGCCATGACCGCGGCGGCAGCATCCACGGCCTGGTCCCAGGTGCCCGTTTGGTAAAGCGGGCTGGCGGCATAGAGCGCCAGTCTCGATTTCAGCGCCAGTGCAGCACCCTTCGTAGCCCGGCCCAGCAGCCAGGCTGAACTGTTATCCTCCGGCAAGCCAGCCGCAGCCTCATCCAGCTGCCCCAGCACGTACGACATACAGGAGGCGATGTCCTCCCGTCTAAAAAGCGCCGGATCCGTAAAATCGTCGTTCAATTGGTAGACCTTATCACCGATTAGCGGTACTCCGCCATAGTTCCTGATGAGATCATGGTAGCGGAATGCCCGGATAAATTTAAGCTCAGCCACGAGGAGGTTTTTGCGCGCGGCGCTCATGGGTACCTGCTCGATGTTGGCCAGTGCAAAGTTGCATTCGCGGATACTTCGGTAACTTCGTTTCCAGAGTGTCCCGGCGATGCCTGTATTTTCCGGCGAGAGCTGCCCACGTTGGATCAGCCAGGTATTGTCATCATTATTGTAGACCGATTCATCCGTCAGGGAAGACCACAGGGCATATTCAAATCCCCGGCCAAATCCCGGGGGAGTGCCTTCAGCCTCCTTGTCCGTAAGCCGCACCCCCATATACCGATTGATGACAAATGATTCAAATAGCACTGAGTCTGATAATATCGCAGCATCTGAAACGCGGTCTGTCGGAACCACATCCAAAAAGTCCTTGTTGCAACCGGCGAGCATAGCCAATCCCAGCAGCAGTATGTTATGGAGTTTTTTAAACGTTTTCATAATAATGGTGTATAAGTATTAGATTCAGAAGCCAACATTTACGCCCAGGTTAATGATGCGTTGCTGTGGATAAAACTGTCCGCTTTCGCTGGAGCCTTCCGGATCGAAATCTTTCAGCCCGGTGATCGTAAAGACATTAAACCCATTGGCAAAGACGCGCAGGCGGCCAATGCCAATCCGCTGGACGAGGCTTTGGGGTATCGTATAGCCCAGTTCAATGTTTTTTAGCCTTACAAAAGCGGTGTTGAAGAGCCAAAAGTCATTTCTATACAGCCCCCCGCTGATGGAAGAAGAAGCCCTTTCACTCACCCGGGGATACGTACCCGCCGTATTTGAAGGGCTCCACCGGTTTTCTGCCCAAGTATCGAAATAATTCCCTATCGTGCCCGCCTCAGACAAGATGTACTGTCTGGACTTGCCCTGGCCCGCGAATACCGCTGAAAAGTCGAAGTTCTTATAGCTGGCATTGAGGGTGAGGCCAAACGTAAGTTGGGGGATATTACCCAAATCGGTACGCACCATGTCGTCGGCTGTGATTTGACCGTCGTTATTATAATCCTCAAAAATCAGATCGCCCAGTCCAGCGCCAGGGACGTGGGGGTAGGCGTCCAGATCAGCTTGTGTTCTAAAAATTCCCAGGGTGCGATAGAGTAAGTACGTGTTTAGCGGGCGGCCGGTTTGCCGTTGATATTCGGGGATGCCCGGAGCCTCGTCCATAAACACCACGTTGCTGCGCACCAACGTGGCATTTGCGGCAATGCCGAAGGTGATATTCCCCTGGCGTTGGTACCCCAAGGTGGCTTCGAAGCCACGATTGTCCACGCGGCCGATGTTTTCAGAAGGAACCAGCGGATTGTTTGTGTCGAAAGGGTTGACAATACCCGTGGTACCTGGGATGGAAGCATTGCGAGGCAGCAGTATATCCGAGCGTTTTTCGTTGAAATAGATAACTTCCAAATCAAAACGATTGAAGAGCCGAGCATTGAAGCCGATGTCGGTTTTCTTGGATACCTCCCAGGTAATCTCCGGGTTGGCCAGCTTCGCGAGGTCCACACCCGCGTAGATGCCACTACCCAGTGTGTAGCTGTTGTTGAAGATGTAGTTATTTATAAACTGATTTGCGCCGACATTATCACCGCCCAGTTCGCCATAGGAAGCACGCAATTTCAATTCATCAATGAACGATACGCTTTGCTTGAACCAATTTTCGTCTGAAATCCGCCATCCGGCAGAAATTCCGGGGAAGTAGCCAAATCGACTGTTTTTCGGAAAGATGGACGACCCATCTACCCGCAGCTGCACTTCAAGCAGATAACGTGTTTTATAATCGTAGTTCGCCCGGCCAATGAAGCTGGTGCGGCTTTCGCGCCAGCTAAGCCCGGCATTGGTGCGATCTTCCAGCGCAGTGCCCCCTTGGGAGAGCTCCGGGGTGAGCGGCGAAGGGAAGTTACGCCGTCCGGCTTCCATGCGGGCAAGTTCACGTTCACTTTGTTCGTAGGCAGCAAACGCCTTGATGTTATGGTCGCCAAATGCCTGTTCATAATTCAGCTTGATATGTGCGGTTGTGAGTGTGGTATTTTCCTGGAACTGTTGAAGCTGAGCGCGGGCTTCGCCCACGGTCCTGGGGTCATACTGGCCTGTGGAAGCATCGTAGCTGTACACGAGGTAAGGGGTTATGAAATTTTTGCCCGATTCCTGGGATTTATCAACCGAAAGGAAGCCATCCACCATCAATCCGTCCAGAAAAGGCAGCTGGTAAGAGGCGCGCAGGATGCCGTTAAATACCAGCTTCGGATTGTCGTTGGTGCCGCCCGCATCGGTGACCATCATCACGGGGTTGTTATTTTCGATTCCGGTGCTGGGCAGTCCATTCGAATAGCGGGCCAGCACCGTTGGATAAGCCCGATAGATGTTGCGAAAGATATCGCCGGCGCCCACCGTCGGAAACCGGCGTTTCTCTTCGCGCCCAGCGACAGACAACCCTGCTTTGAACCGGTCGGTCACATCCATATCAATATTCGAGCGAAAATTATGTTGATTGTATTTTGTGACACCTTCTCTAAAAAGGCCATCCTGCATCAACGTTCCGGCAGAGACGAAATAACGGGTGGTTTCCGTGCCACCGGAGACGGACAGGTTATGCTGGTTTTGGAGTGCCGTAGCGGCGAGCACTTCTTTTTGCCAGTCGGTATTGGGGAAACGATCCGGATCAGACCCATCCCTGAACTTGCGGATATCCTCCTCGCTATAAAACTGGTTCATTCCGCCACTTGGATTGTTGTAGTAGTCGATTTCATTTCGGATTGTTGCATACGTGGCTGCATCGGCCATGGCAGGTAGCCGTGTTGGCGAGGAGAATCCCTGGTTGAATGAATATGACACGGTTGGTTTGCCCAGGTTTCCCTTTTTGGTAGTCACCAAGATAACGCCGTTAGCGGCGCGGCTGCCGTATACCGCTGCGGCCGCATCCTTCAATACGCTTATGCTTTCGATATCATTGGGATCCAATCGTTCCAGGCCACCTACTTGTCCAGGCACACCATCAACGACGACCAGCACATCCGTATTTCCCGTGGTGGAAATCCCCCGAATCCGGATTTGCGAACCATCGTATCCCGGTTCGCCACCCCGGTTGGTTGCCACCAAACCAGAAAACCTGCCCGCCAGCGAGTTGGAGAGGTTTGGCTGCGGGCTTTTTACCAAGTCGCCGCCCTTTACTTCCGATACCGAGCCTGTGATGGTTGCCTTGCGCTGCGTACCGTATCCCACCACCACGACTTCTTCCAACGCCTGTGGGTCTGCCACCAAGATGATATCCAACGACGTCTGGTCTGGCGTCGTATCGGCACGCGCTTCCTGCGTGATATAGCCGATAAAACTGAATGTCAGCACCGCCTCGCCGGCTGGGAGGACGAGTTGGTAGCGGCCCTCTTCGTTCGTTACCGTGTTGATCCCCGATTGTTTCGCGCTCACGGTCACGCCAGCCATCGGGTTTCCGGCCTCATCCCGTACGGTGCCCGACACCGTGGTTTGCAAACGTTGCGATGCAGAAGGCCGCGAGCCATCCGTTGGCAAAGGCGTTGCGCCAAAGGCCACAAACACATGGAGGATGCATATCCATCCCGTCAGGAGCAAGCACATCGGTCGGTTAAGACTCCCATGGCAGTGCATTGCACATTGTACATCTTTAGTCATAGTTTTACGATTGGTTTATAACTTGATGACAAATGTCAGGCATACACCCATTCAGGAGTGAGGGGTAAAAACAAAAATCGTAGGGGGTAAATTAGATGGATATCAGTTTGCGCGGTGGATTTCGTGGAACGGCTTGCGGTACTTCCTTACAAATTCAGACGGGTTCAGCTTATACAGTTTGACAAACTGTTCCCTAAAATACTTGACGTCTTTCATTCCCACCTTGTAGGCCACTTCATACACGGCATTATCGGTGGTAAGCAGCAACTGTGCGGCACGATGTAGCCGTACGGTGCGGATTAGGCTGTTGAGTGTCTGCCGGTTAATCTCCTTGATGCGGTTGGAGAGCGTCGCGTAGGTCATTCCGCACCGGTCCGCCAATACATGGACGTTAAAGTCATCATCTTCAAGATGAGCTTCAATAATTGACACACATTTGTCGAGCAGCGTTTTATCTTCGCCAGATAATTTCTGGTGCCCTACGGTATCGGTCAGGCTGTTGAAGAAATACTCCCGTAGGTTTGCTGCACGTTTGAGGAGGGCCCTCACTTTAGCCAGCAACACATCCTTATCAAACGGCTTAGCTAAAAAATCATCCGCACCATTTTCCATTCCTTCGAGCTGTATCTGTGCACCTTTGGTTGCCGTGATCAGCAAAATCGGGATGTGTTTCCAAGAAACCGTCTGCTTCACCATACGGCAGAAATCGATACCATTGCCATCGGTCAGCATGATATCGCATACGATGATATCCGGCAATTCCGCACCCACGATTTCCAATGCATCGGCTTCATTGTCTGTGAGCCTTACCCCGTAGTCCGCCTCGAACAGCACTTTGAGATAACCCGCAAGCTCGATGTCATCCTCCACAATCAAGATTTTGGTTGGCTTTGGCATCTCCAATATTTTCCGGGCCATATCGTTTCCCGAAACGTTGTTTTCAGGCGGTTTGTCAGCTGCCGGAGGGATGGGGAGGTCCTGAGGCAGCAAGATGGTGAATGTTGTCCCTTGCCCTCGCTCGCTGCGGTAATTGATCTTGCCGCCATGTAGTTCTACGAGCGATTTCACCATCCAAAGTCCAATGCCAAACCCCTTGGGTATGTGACCATCCGATGCCGTTCCCTGGTAGAACTGTTCGAAGAGGCGGGGCCCCACCGAGTCCGGAATGCCACACCCCGTATCCGCTACGGCAATTTCCAGCAGCTTATTGTGTATCCGTTTGATGCTCATGCAGACCTCGCCTTGGTCGGTAAACTTGACCGCATTAAACAACAGGTTGAAAACCACGATTTCCAATTTCTCCCTATCAGCTCGGATCAGGAAGTGTTCTTCATCGGCGAGCAGCGTCATGCTAATCTTTTTCCGGTTAGTTTGGTTAGTAAAACAAGCCATGACGTCGTTAGCCAGTTGGACCACATCCAACTCTTCCCACATGACTTTCTCGGTTATCAGATCATCCTTCCGGATGTTCAAGGCTTGGTCGGCCAGGCGCAACAGGCGGGAAGTATTGGCATGCAACGTGTTTACATACGGTTCAAGCTGCGGTGGCGGGCCGCTATTCAGCAGGTCTTTCACCGGATTGAGGATGAGCGTGAGCGAAGAACGAAATTCATGGGAGAGCCGGGTATAGAAATTCATTTTCAGTTCATTCCATTCCTTTTCCTTTTCGCGTTCGATGCGCGAGATAGCCAGTTCGTATTTCAGCCGTTCCTGTTGCCGGCGGTAGCGCAAGTAATAGTAGATCACGGTGCAAGCAGCCAGCAGGTAGCCGAGGTAGGCCCATCCATTTTTATACCAGGGCGGCAGCACGATGACTTTTAAGGTTTTGACACTGCCCTCCAATACGTCGCTTCCACTTTTGATCCCCACGCTGAAAGTATAATGGCCAGGTGGCAGGTAGCGGTAGGTGGCGGGCTGCTGCCCTTTGACGAAATTCCAGTCGGCATCAAGCCCGTCCAGCTTATACGCATAATCAACTTCGTCGGCATAGCCATATTCCAGCGATGAATAATGAATGGTAAACGTCGATTGGAAGGGCTTTAAGGTCAAGGTAGATGTTTCGTTTAGCGCTTGGGGCAGGATCGGCTGGCCGCAGGGGTCGCCGGCGTCGATCCGTTCGCCGAAGATTTCCAGAGCGGTCAGCATTACCGGTTTTGGGGGCATGCCTGATGTGAGCTTCCGGGGGTTGAAGTAGGTGAGGCCGGCCGTGCCGCCAAAGAAAAGGAGTCCGCGACGAAGACTGAAATGGGCCGATCCCGGATTGAAGATACCCGCTTGGATGCCCGAAGAAGACGAATAATTGGTGATCGCACCCGTACGCTGATCAATCTTCGATAGCCCATTATTGGTACTCACCCAGCATGACGAGTCCAAGTCAAACTTGATGCTGAAGACGGTATTGCTGGCCAGGCCGTTGCGTTCGTTATAATGTTTGATGATCCGATGCTTATGCAGGTCATAGACCAATAACCCCAAACTTTCAGTAGCAATCCAAAGTTTGCCCCCTGTGGCAACATGCAGTGCATAGATTACCTCGTTGGCCAATCCGCCGTCAGCAGGATTGGCCGTAAACGGAATAAATTGCTCCCTTTCCGGATTAAAGTAGGTCATGCCGGCACCATAGGTGCCAATAATGAGGTTGCCTTGAAGATCTTCCGCAATGGCGCGGATATCATTGGATGGGATATCAGAGTTGGTATGGAGGTAGCGGCTGAATTTCCCGGTAGCTTCGTGGAGTCTGTTCAACCCGCCACCGTTGCTGCCGATCCACAGCCGTCGCCTGCTGTCTTCGAAAATGACACGGACATCATCCCCACCCAGTGAGCCCTCTTCATCCGGGCTGAACCGGTACGACTGGAAGTCGCCCGTTGCCTTGCGGTATATTGACAGCCCACCGTTGTATGAGCCAAACCACATCCGATCCCGGCTATCCCGGTAAGCGTAAAGGATAGCGTTATCCATTATGCTTCCGGGCCGGCCATCTGCCAGGTAATGGCCGACAAGCCGATTTGACCCGTCGAGCACGAAAATGCCGTGGCCGTCGGTGCCGACAAACAAGTTGCCTTCTGCATCTTCCGAAAGGCCGTAGTAGCGAATGCTGTTTCGCTCGGCGGCCGGTAAGGGACCAACGTGCCGAAGATTCTCAAAGTTGTATTTTGGTCTCGGCAGGAGGAAAACACCGTCGCCTGTCGTCCCAATCCAGAGGTTGCCATCGCGGTCAAAAAAAAGGGACGATACCGAGCGGTTCGTGAGCGCCGCCGGTTGGTTTGGATCCGACACAGCCGGCATACGGCTGAGAACGGTTAGTCCCTGTTTTTGCACGATGCTGAACCGGTATACACCACCATCTTCCAACCCGATATAGATTTCGTGCATATTTCTTGAGACGATAGCCCGAAACCGATTGCTGGGCAGTCCCAGCTCATCAGCGGTAAACCAATGCCGATAGCCCGTTTTCGGGTCTACCAGAAGCATCCCATTATTGGTTGCCACCCATATCCTTTTACCTGCATCCTCATAGATATGGTGTACCCGCGCATAGCTGTTTTCATGCTGTAATTTTTTGAGCGGTTCGTACAGTGAAAGTTCGCCATTGGTCATGTCGAACACTTGCAATCCGGCATCTTGAGTCCCTATCCACACCAGCCCACGGCTATCCTGCAAAATGCGGGTCACCATATTGGACCTCAGGCCAGGAAGGCTTTCCGAGGTATAGCGCTTGAAATCACCACTGAGCGTATTGAATCGGAATAAGCCGAGTCCGTTGGCCGAAATCCACAACTCATTATCTTCCCGCGAGCGGCTTATCGAGCTGACATCGGTTTTATACCGCCCTTTGGATGTGGCCAATAATTGATGGTGTACAAATGATTCGGACGAATTATCGTATTTACTGATTCCATTCCGCGAGGTGACCCACATGTTTCCCTGCCCGTCGGTATGCATTTGCGTTATGTAATTGCCCGCCAACCCATTGATGCGTTGCGTATCGTACTTTATATTGCGGAATGTTTTTCCATCAAACCTGCTCAACCCGTCTTCAGTCGCTATCCAGATGAATCCCGCTTTGTCCTGGGCAAAGCTGTTTACCTTGTCAAAGACCATCCCTTGCTGCGTCGTATAGTGGTGGGGCCTGGATAGCGATAGCTTGGGCACTTCGGCATAAGCTCCGAAGCACGAAAACAGCAATAAGCCAGTTATTAAGCCTTTCAAG
Organism: Parapedobacter sp. ISTM3; assembly: GCF_016533505.1. Lineage (NCBI taxonomy): Bacteria > Pseudomonadati > Bacteroidota > Sphingobacteriia > Sphingobacteriales > Sphingobacteriaceae > Parapedobacter > Parapedobacter sp. ISTM3. The sequence continues at coordinate 126,720 of NZ_JAENGN010000016.1, forward strand.
GTTAGCCGCATACCGGATAAAGATAGGTAAAAATTACACACGCCGCATTATCCAAACGTATCGCCCATCTGGAACATCGGCAAGTACATTGCGATGAGGATAAGGCCTACGAATAATCCGAGGAAGACAATGATCAAGGGCTCCAGCAACGCCGCTATCGTAGCCGACTGGTATTCTACTTCATCGTTGTACTGATCGGCCACCTTGCCAAAAAAATCAGCCAGTTGGTTGACCTCTTCGCCCACCTTTACCAGAGACACCAGCTTGGTATCATAGATAGGGAAGGAGGCGAGGCTGCTATGCAACGAATGGCCATGCATGACACGCTCCTCCACCGCGGTGAGCGAGCGCTCGATGGGGTAGAAGCCCACCATTTGGCGGCAAAGCTGCAGCGCACGTATCAGCGGGATTTTCGACCCCGTAAGCAACGCCATCGAATTGCAGAAGCGGGCCAGGTACACCTTTCGGATCATCCCCCCAAATACGGGCAGGCGAATCATCAGCCAAGCCATCCACCGGCGGTTCCATTCATTGCGGCGCTGGAAGTAAAGCCACGCGATAAGAGCTGTCAGCGCAATGCCGATCAGCGGCGCATATTTGCGCGAACCCGCTGATAACGATACGATAAGCTGAGTGATGGGCGGGAGCGCATTGCCAGAGCGCTCAAAGATGTCGCCAAACATCGGCACGATGAAGTTCATCATAAAAAAGATAGCCCCAAACGAGGTGAGCATTACGATGATGGGATAGGTAAGCGCACTGGTGATCTGGCGTTTCTGCTTAAGGCGTTTGCGAAAAAATCGGGCAAGGTCTTGCAAGACAGCGGCGATTTTGCCTGTTTCCTCTCCGATCTGTACGCTATGGTATTCGTATGGCGTAAACGGATGATGTTGCTGCATGGCCGCCGAAAGAGAGCTCCCCTGCACCACCGCCGCCTGCACTTCGGCAAGCATCGCTGCATTTTTTTTGTTCTGCTGCTGGCCGATTAGCATATCAAACGCCGCTTTTAAGTCAATGCCCGCCTGAAGCAGGATACCCAGTTCGTGGTATAAGGACTCCTTCTGCTTATCGCCGAAGGGCGAAAACAATGTATAATCTTTAGACAGCCATGCCGCAAGTTTCGGCGGATTGCGTTGTCCGCCGGGTGTAGCCGCAGCCGCACGGGTCGGCGATGCCGCCCTGATTTTCTTGATGTCAATGCCGTTGTTCATTCCGTCGCTTGTATTAATCGAATCAATGTTGCTGCATCGTACCATTTACTTATCGTGATGGACAGGGGCTTATCCTCGATGGATACCGAAAATATGCTCAAATCAACCACCTGTCCGGCAGTTTCCAACTGCTGGCCTCCAAACCAGCAGCGAAGGCTGTCTGCCCGGATGCGAAATGTATCGGCCACCATGCCCTCATGCCGGACACACAGCGTGTCCGACACCGAATATTGAACCAGCCGTTGCCTACCGATAAAGTCAATACCAGTGCCGTTATATTGCATTTCATCCGCATCCTCAGCGTCTGCCTGCAACGCCCGATGGAACCTGTTGAATTCCCCATAGCGGTCCAACTGGCTGGCAAGTGTATCACTTTGGCGCTGGACCAAGCGCACCGCCGTGTAGACAAAAGAGATGGCCAGTGCCGTGAGTACCAGCGCTACCATGATTTCCACCATGGTAAATGCGTGCAGCCTATGTTTGCGGCTTTTCATTGGCTGTCAATGAGAATTTCGCGGTATACGGCCACCTCCCCCGTGCCCTGTTTGTGTGCCCTTAGCTCCAGCACGTTCAGCAGCGTATCGTTTTGGTACGGCAATATTTCCTTGTCAATGGTCACGCCGTTGTCCAGCGTATACCGTTCGGCATGGCCGTATTTGCTGTGCTTGGTTTCTGCAGCGATGGCCTTCATTTGCAGTTGCAAGCCCACCAAGTTGTCTGGTCGTTTTAGCGCCATCTTCGCATATAAGGTAGCTGCAATGGCCATCACCAGCGTGATGATGACCAAGGCTACCAGTACTTCCACCAAGGTAGAAGCTTTCAGACGGCGGTATACAAGCTGTGCAGCCATGATGCGCGTATTTTTCAGTGATTTCTTTCTTTCTTCGTTTTTTTATCCAGCCATGCCAGTACCTTGCCCTTTCTCCCGGCGTTCAGCAGCGGGCTGCCCCCGTAGTGGGGCGGTAGCCGGGTGCCGTCCATTACACCACCAAGCACAAAATTTTCGTACAGGCTAGACGGTGTTTGCAAGGTAAACCTGCGGCACAGGGTTACGCCGTTTACCGTGCCCTTCAATTCCAGCAATCCGTCCGCATATACCTGTCCGTTTATTGTGGTTCCCTTTTCCAATCTGATTACCGCCAATAGCTGCTCACTGCCCGGAAAGTGTGAAAACACCAACCCATTGACCACGCTGGCGCTATCTATTTTTATCACCGGCTGAAATTCATGAATAAGGCTGTCTTTCGGTACGTTCACAAGCCCAAGCACCGACGGGTATGCAAATACACATTCGCGCCCGATGATGAGGGAATCTTGAGCGAACGCCTGTAAGCGGCCTTTGAATCCATCTGCAAACCGGATGCACGGTGCAAACAGCAAGACGTTGTCCAACAGCGCATCTGCCGAGACAGTGATGGCGCTGTCCGCTACGAGCACCACCTGGCCGGTGATGGGCGGGCCGGCGATGGTCAGGCTATCCCGGCTATGGAGCAGGTAAGGAGATCCGGCAAAGCGCTGCGTCAACGAATCCCGGCCCCCTGTGCTGTACCAATCATCAGCCATACGTTTCCACGAGGTTGTATCTTCATGCTGAAGGTATGGAATCAACCGGCCAAGTACGGTACTGTTCAGCGCGGGCAGCTCGGTCAGGCTACGCCGGATAGCTCCGCCATAGATCACTTCGTCACCGGCATAAGCCTGATTTTCGATGTAAGCCTTGCGGATGCCCGCTTCCGGCAGATAGGCGTCCCCTTGGATGCGGGTTTTGCCCGATATCGATAGCGGTCGGTATTCATCGGCCAGATAGAGCGCATACCGTTCGTTAGCCATAGGCAAGGGGCCCATCAAGAACACATTAGCCAATGTATCCCGTCCCTCATGCGCATAGGCGACACCCACGTCAAACACCCCCCAAGGCTTACGGATGAGGGAGACGCTATCCAGCCCATCGCCAAACAAGCTCATGGCAAGGGTATCTTTTTCGTCCACCGGCCCGCTGACGAGCAACAAATTGGTCGCTGAGGCCAGATGCCGTTGCAGCCGTTCCTGTCGGAGGGTATGCGCGGCGTACTGCCGGTTATATTGGAGAATCAGCAGCAACCCAGCCGTCATCACCCCGATGATGACCGCTATTAAAAGCGCGAAGAGCAATGCTCCGGCCCGAAGGTGTGTAGGTCGCTTTTGCATGCGTTGACTTATGCCGGTGAAAGTATACAAATGCGGTGTGAAAACATAGCCCGTTTGCTATTTGATAGGCACAGGCTATCACATTTATAGCCTATGCCTATCAAATTTATAGCCTGGACGTATCATAGGCAATCGCTTCTCGGCGTAGCTTTGTTGGACAAAGAGATATAATCATGCAAATACCGTTAACCAGATTCCTTGAATATGCACATTTGGGTGATGTCAAGTGAAAATGTCGGAGTTTACAAGTCAATTAACCGAAAAGCTCAAAATCTAATCCAAATTGTTATGATAACATTCCGAATCCTTGCATGCCTACTGCTGTTCACGGCGTTTGTTTGTCAAGCCAACTCGCAAACACTATCCGTTCCAAATTTTGTGCCGCAGACTCCAGAAATTTCGTGGGGGCAGCGATTTGGCGAAATACCCGTCAGTGAATATACTGGTGTGCCTTCCATTTCAATACCTTTCCACACCATCAAGTTAAAGAACACAGAACTGCCGCTTTCCTTGGATTACCACGCGGGTGGTATCAAGGTCAAGGACGAGGCAAGTTGGGTGGGGCTGGGTTGGAACTTGACAAATTTGGGAACCATCACGGTCGAACCTGTCGGCGGGCCAGATAACCCGATTATATATGCCAACAATAACGACTGGCAAAGCACTATAAATCGTGCGCCCTTGTCGGGAGGGCATCCTAGCCGTTATCTGGGTACTCATTTTCCCATGATGGATTGTGGCATCGATGATCCCAATTTGGCTTTGCCAAATGAGCGTATGATCAACGAGAGTTTCAATGGGAATGGCGAAAGGGACGTGTACCACGCTAATTTCTTAGGTAATAGCATAAAGTTCTACATAGCACCGATAACAAACAATATTGTCATAGTCGGAGAGAAAAAGCCGTACACGATTGAAAAGACAACGAGTGGCTGGAAAATTGTTGACGACTTGGGTTATCAGTACTTTTTCAACGGCTATGAATATTACCGGTATGATGGGATGCATAATCAGCTGAACAATACTTGGCATTTGACCAATGTCGTGTTCCAAGGCAAGGAGTTGCTAAAAATCGTACATAACACTGTTCAGGGCATCCAAATGTTACCTCAGTTATCGGACATGGTCGTCGACAAACAAGAGGGAACGGTAGGCATCCAGCGTAAATTAACACATGTTTCAGAATTCTATGCGCGATATCCAACATATCTAGTGTCAGCACTTGATAGTATTGTGTTTGTCACCGGTTCGCGCGTCGATTTCAGGAATGCGCCAGCACTGAATTATATACGAATATATAACCGGAGGGAGGGGAGTCTGGTTAAGACCATCGAATTCCAAAAAGATTATTTTTTAGGGGCCGCTGTTGGCTCAGAGACCTCCACGTTAGACTATGTGACCAAGCGTTTACGGCTAAACAAGTTATTGATTCGGGGAACAGGATCAGAAGTGCAGGAGTATGGGTTTACCTACCACGGGCAGCTTCCTTACAAAACGTCATTCTCACAAGATTTCTGGGGATATTATAACGGGCAAAACAATACATTCGCAGGTAACGTAATAGGCGGCGCGTCCTATAGTTCGATTTTTTCTCTTAATCGAACGCTACTTCCTACAGCAGCGTCTCTAGCGTTTGAAGAAAACATTCCCAACCCGCAACTGCAGTTTGCTGCGGCCAATAGAGGAGTTAGTGAAGCACATGTCGTTGCTGGGTCGCTTAAAAGCATTACGTATCCTACCGGCGGGAGAACCGAATTTGAATATGAACCCCATAGAGTGAACAATGTCACCTACGTCAAATCCAGTCAGAGCTTGGGAACCGGGCATTACCAACGGGTGATCAATAACAGGAACACTTCATTTAGTACCCCAATGGTCCAGTTCGCGGTGACGCAAGAAGTGCGAGCAAAAATAAAGATACTTATTAAAGCAACTACATATAACTTGACCGATTTCAATGCATTCAATGTCGTGTTGGTAACCAATGTAGGGTCTCCTTCGCCGGTGACCCGTCGTTACGCGATAACGACCGATGAACAAAAGCAAGAGTTTAATAGAACGAGGACGGTTACTATTGAGGACGAGATCACATTGCCGGTAGGCGGCGTAGTTTTGGCTGCTAATGTTGGCAGTAATTTACCCGACCAAGGTTATACATTCAATAATGGAGTTTTGGCTGAACTAACCTACTTTGAGGGCATCAATATGTCTCAGGAATATGATTCGTATGTTGGCGGTCTACGTATCAAAACTATTCGAAACTATGAGAGTGGTAATGTTCTGGCAGGCACGAAGAGCTTCCACTACATAGACCAAAACGGTAAACCATCAGGAAAACTGGTATATCCCATGAGGTTCTTCCATAGGGAGAACACAAGGTACCAAAAATTCGTAGGGGGTGGAGTAATTACCATCGTGAGTGAATACAGGTCTTACGACTATTTCCATTCAGACAATTACTATAGTTATGCCAATGGCTATGCACCTTCGCCAATCGGATATTCAAGAGTGGTCATCAGGGATGTGGATCCACAAGGGAATAATAAAGGAGAAACGGTAAAACATTTTAATAATGTGGCGGTGGAAAGTTATTTTTCTCAAGGAAAGAAGTTTGTTCCTAAAGATATATTTAGCCATGCATTGAATGGTAAACTTCAAAAGCAGACATACCTTAGTAGCAGTGCAGACAGCTTAGTAGTCGAAGAATATCGGTACAAAATAAACAATCTTAGCCATAATTATACGAATGTTAGCATAACAGATCTGTATGACGGTCCGATACACTGCAATGCCCGGACAGCCTTTCTAAATAGTAATCGCTTTGATGTAATCGTGAGTGCATACAGCAATTTCAATGTGCAATTGGATATAGCAGATAAGCGTGAGCTGATGGGCAATGGACGGGTTTCCGTACGAAAAACTTATAAATACGATGCCCAGAATTATAAGGTTTCCGAAGTTGCTCAAACTGGTTCGGACGGTGTTACAGTGTTTGAACGTACCATGTACCCAAAAAATTTCACATCAATCACGTTGCCCCTCTATCCGATTTTGGTCGGGGCAAACATGGTTGGAGTTCCAATTGAGAAAACAGTCCTTAAAAATGGTAAAATCGTAGACTATTCGCGGATTGATTATGGGACTTGGGGTGGTGTTATAGCACCGCAGCATTACTATAGAAAGGACGCCGAAGGAAATAACTATCGGGTCGCAACGTTTTCCCGTTATGATGCCTTCGGCAACCCGCTTGAATTTCAGGAATATGACGGGCCTCCGACTACCTATTTATGGGGTTATGACGGCCAATATTTAGTTGCAAGGATTGAAAACAATACTTATGCTGCAGTTACCAATACCGGTGTTAATTTAAGTGTGTTAAACAGTTTGACAAGTACGGAAACGGCTAAGGC